>JAUXKG010000123.1 GCA_030624355.1 Acidobacteriota bacterium | reverse complement strand
CCGGCGACGGAAGCTCCACCGTTCCCAGGGGCGCCTTTCAAATTGAATCGGGCATCGACTTCGAGCATACCAACCCTGCTTCAGGTGTGGTCCCCGAAACCAGCAGCACAGCCTTTTCTACCCCAATGGTTTTGCGTTTCGGACTCCTGGACAATCTCGAACTGCAATTGTCCAGCGGCGGCTTTTCCTGGCGAAGAGACAAAACTCAACCGGGTCAGGATGAAGAGACAAGCGGCTTCTCAAGTCCGGAGGTGGGATTCAAATGGAACTTTGTTCCCGCACACGAGAAACACGGACATCCTTCTCTGGGACTGATCGTGCAGGCAAACTTGCCCATCGGCAGCCGCAGCTTTCGTCCCGAGAAGACGGTCCCCCGGTTCAATCTGGCCTCAGATTTCGGTCTCCCCAACGAGTTTGCTTTGGGTACCAACCTGGGGGTAAAGATTCCTCTGGATGCAGAGTCGGGAAAGCGTTTCAATGAGCTCTTCTTTGCCACTGAGCTTTCCCGTGCCTTGGGTGCACGAAGTCGGGTCTTTGTCGAATTCTTTGGTTTCGCCCCCGACAACGATGGGGGAAAGACGCAGCTCTCAATGGATGGCGGACTGCTGTTTCGGATTCGTCCAAACCTGCAGTTGGACTTTGCCATTACACGGGGCTTGAAGGACCCATCCAACCACTGGGAGGGAGCCTTTGGATTGGGACTGCTCTTCTTTTAGCCCGGATCATGCCTGAGTTGTCTACTGCAGGGCAGCAATCATCCACGCTGACCGCGTTGTGCTTCCTTGGACTCCTCAGCGTACTGCACGAGTACGCCTGCGGGGCCCTTCGTTGCACGCCTTGTCATCGCGGCGCCTGCTACCCTTCGTCACGACAACCTGGGCATAATCCGGGCTAGAGGTTCCTTAATCTCGGTCTTTAACAGGTTAGAGGTCAGGTGGTCAGCTTTCAGCCCAGTCACTCGACACTCGACACTCGTCAATCGACACTCGCCAGGGGGTCAGGCGGCCTCCGCAAATGCCACTCGGAGACTCTCTGGAAGTGGGCACCCAACTGGAACAGAAGGGACTCCCGCTGGTGGCCTCCAATCAGCTGGAGTCCAATTGGCAGGCCCGACTGGCTGAAACCAGCCGGCAGGACCAAGGCCGGAACACCACCCATATTCTGGGGTGCATTCAAACGCACGAAGCTGGGCACGATCGGCTCCCTCTGACCTCTAATCTCAACAAAGTCCTGTCCAACGGCAGATGGGAGAGCGGGAAGCACCGCCCCAACCAGGCAGTCCACCTTCCTGAAGACCCTCTTGAACTCCCGGACCATGCGCCGCCGAATCTGCTGAGCCTTGACGTACTCGACGCCGGTCACCGAGTAGCCCGTTTCCAGACGTTCGCGCAGGGCGGATCCGTAGCTCTCCGGCTGTTCCCTCAGACAGCGGTCATGGTAAACCACCGCCTCGGCACGAGAAATGATGTCCGATGCCTCCAATGCCTCCTCCAAATAGTCGACGGCAATCTTCTGCACCCGCACACCGGCCTCCTCAAACTTCTCAATAGCGCACCCAACAACCGACTCAATTTCGGGATCGAGATTGTGAAGATAGTAATCGCACACTCCCATGCGAAGCGAGTCAACGGGCTTTTCCAGATCGGTCAGATAATCTTGATTCCGCTTTCCGGCCATCACCTGGAGCAGTCTGGCCGTGTCCTGGACGCTTCGAGTAATGGGTCCCACGTGGTCCAATGTCCAGCTCAAGGGAATAACACCCCGGGTGGACACCAAACCTCGGGTCGGCTTCAGACCGGTAGTACCGCAACAGGCCGAGGGGATGCGAATGGAACCCCGGGTATCGGTTCCGATCGAGCCGCAGCAAAGACCGGCGGCCACCGCAGCCGCCGAGCCGCCGCTGGACCCCCCCGGAACCCGGTCCCGGTTCCAAGGGTTGCGCGCCGCTCCGAAATGCGCGTTCTCGTTGGTAACTCCGAAGGCAAACTCGTGCAGATTGTTCTTCCCGATGAGAATGGCCCCGGCCTTCCTGAGCCGTTTCACCACTGGGGCATCGCCGTCCTCAAGCCCCTCTCCAAAGACCTTTGATCCCGCAGTGGTAGGCATGTTTCGGGAGAGAATGATGTCTTTAATCGAGATGGGAACCCCGTGAAGTAATCCGACCCGGTCGCTTGCGGCGAGAACTGCTTGAGCCTCGGAGGCCTCCTCACGAGCCGTGCTGCTGACACAGATATAGGTATTCAACAGCGGATCAATGTGCTGAATCCGCTTCAAGACCGCTTCCACTACCTGAACCGGAGAAAGTTGGCCCTCAGCCACCCGCTCTGCTGTTTCAGTGATTCCTGCGAAGACCAGAGGAACCTCATTCATGCCGTCGTCTCTTCGCAAACATGTCCTCTCCCTCAGTTCCGCTTATTTTGGTGACAGAGAAGGCCTCATGCAAGCCCTTTGATAGTACTCGTTCAGCTAATTTCGTAAACTGATGGTGAAAGGAGTCTGATTATTCCTGACCTCGGTAGCTGGCTGCAGACTGCCCTGGGCCTGTCTGCGGAAACCCTGGACAAGATCCTGGTCACACTGGTGGCCATCGTTATTCTGCAGCTTGTGCGCCTTCTGGTTCTGGCCATCGTCTTTCATCGGACCAAGGACGTCCCGGTCAGATATCACACCCGGAAGATCAGCACCTACGTGGCGGTTGCAATCGGCTTCTTTGTCATTGGCCGTCTGTGGTTTGTCGGCTTCACCGACATCGGCACCTTTGTCGGTCTCCTCTCCGCCGGCCTGGCTATCGCCCTTCGAGACTTCATTGCCAGCATTGCGGGCTGGGCCTATATTCTCTGGAGGCGGCCCTTCGAGGTGGGAGACCGTATCCAGGTGGGAGAGCACGCCGGGGATGTCATCGACCAGCGGCTATTTCGCCTGACCCTGATTGAGATTGGGAATTGGGTGGATGCGGATCAAAGTACCGGCCGGGTGATCCACATTCCCAACAGTCGGGTCCTTAGCGAAGTGATTGCCAATTACTCGAAGGGATTCAGCTACATCTGGAACGAAATCCCAGTCCTGATCACTTTCGAGAGCAACTGGGAAAAGGCCAAGGAAATCCTTCAGCGAGTTGTGGACCATCACGCCAGTGGCCTGAGCGAGTCCGCCATGGAATCGATCCGTGAAGCGGCCCGAAAAACCATGATCATGTACTCCACCCTCACCCCCAAGGTTTGGACCAGAGTGGATGAGTGCGGAATCTTGCTCACCATCCGCTATCTGTGTGAACCTCGCAAACGCCGCACCACCGAAGAAGTGCTGTGGGAAAATATTCTGCGCGAGTTCAAGAAATGTGATGACATCGACTTCGCCTACCCCACAATGCGGCGCTACATCAATTCCGAAGAGGGAAAGCCGAAAACCGGAGGTCCGGTGAACACGGTTTCCGAGTCTCCCACTACCCTACCTGTCACCGAAGGGAACTAGCCCCCTGTTTGCTGCTTTCCCTGTTTTCTTCCTTACTTAATCTAGACTTAATCTAGGCTAAAGCCCACCCTGAGGGCAGGTGACTTGACTTTAAGTTTTAGATTAGGCTAAATATTTAATTAAATAAGATAAAATCGACTGGGCGTTCTTGAATTCAGCAATGAAAGACAAGACCGAACCCGGACGCTTGTAAAAAGGAGATCTCATGGGACGAAGGTTGGTCATCGCTTTAACCCTGCTGCTGAGCCTAACCGTCTATTCGATGCCGTTGAAGGCACAGTCAGCTGAGACCGAGGAACGCCTCACGGCGGTAGAGGAACGACTGGCCCGACTGGAAGGACACCTGGAGCGGCTGGTAGAGCTTCTGGCCGGCCAGAGCGAGGGTGAACAGGTTCGAGCCGTACAGCAGGAGGCCGGACTTCTGGCCCAGGAAATTCAAGCGGTCAAAGAGACAGCAGCCACCATTACCTCTCAGGAACCAGCGGCCATCAGTGCTACAGTCGTCAGCGCGGCTTCAACCGATGTCTCGGGAGAGATCTCTCATGTCCCCTACGCCGGCTACATGGAGCTTCACGTCAACAACGACGGACTCAATCCAACCCTCCTCGATTTTCACCGCTTCGTCCTCATGTTTGGCCATGAATTCGGAGATCGAATCCGCTTCTGGTCGGAGTTGGAACTGGAGCACGCCTTTGTTGAAGGAGGCGAGCCAAGCGGAGAGATCGAGCTGGAGCAGGCCTACCTGGATTTCCTGATCAATCCAAAAATCAACTTTCGGACCGGCATGGTGCTGGTTCCTGTGGGAATCATCAACGAACGCCATGAACCTCCCAGTTTCAATGGTGTCGAGAGACCCTTCGTCGACACCGTCATCATCCCCACCACCTGGGCCGCTCCCGGGGCGGGATTCGTTGGAGATTTGGGCAAAGGATTCACTTACAAGACCTACCTCACAAGCTCTCTGGACGGCACCATGTTCTCGGCTGAGGAGGGATTTCGCGATGGACGGCGGAAGGGCTTCTTCGAAAGCGCCCGCAATATGGCCTGGAGCGGTCGTCTGGAATACCGCGGCCTTCCGGGTCTGAATCTGGGGACAAGTTTCTGGACCGGAGAGACCGGGTTCGACTTTCAAGACCTTGATGCACGGGCCACCTTGTACGAGTTCGACGGGCGCTATCGCTATGATCGCTTTCAGGGACGAGGCCAGTTTGTAATCACCCACTTGGATGACGCGGCCGAAATCAATGAGTTGACCCGGCAACAGACAGGAATCAACCCCAACAACGCCGAGAGAATGCGGGGATTTTATCTGGAAGGAGGATCCAGCCTTTTCCCCTCCCACTTCACTCACGACCTGGTGGGCTTCTATCGATACGAAAACTTCGATACCCAGTTTCGAATGCCGACTGGATTCTTGCCCCTGAACCATTTGGACCGTTCGGCTCATATACTGGGTCTGACCTACTACCCCTATCCCGATGTGGTCTTCAAGTTCGACTACAATATCATGAGAAACAACAGTCAAGTCATAGAGGCACTGAACCGGTGGAACCTGGGTGTTGGCTGGTGGTTTTAACTTTGACAACCTATGCATATTCCGGGCTAAGGAGACAAACATGAGATTACTTACTTCTTTCGGCTGGCACAGTCGATGGTTCAGTGTTCTGCTTGGCGGGCTTTGTTTCTTGCTCCTTTCCTCCCAGGTCATCTCCGATCTGCCTGGAGAGAACGCAGAGAAGGCTTCCGACATTGAGAAGATCCGGATCATCGCCGAACGCTTCAGCTTCACACCTTCTCGTATCAGACTCAAGGAGGGAGAGCGGGTAGAATTCGAACTGGTCAGCGAGGACACCTTCCACGGGTTTCGCATCCCGGCGGCCAATCTGGAAGCCACCATTCCCGCTCGAGGGCGGGGCGTTCTGACCGTGCTATTTGAGGCCAATAAAAAGGGAGAATACCCGTTTGAATGCTCACGCCCCTGCGGGGCCGGACACACCATGATGAGGGGCATAATCATCGTCGAGTGACCCGCACCGTCGCGGCCGAATGGGAGACGAGGGAGAGAAATGATTAGACAAAACAGATCGAACATCTTTTTGCTTGTGGCAGCATGCCTGAGCCTGCTGGCCCTGACTCTGCCGGGCCTGGTGGCCCAGGGGGGAGAAACGGTGGTGGGAACCGAGTACGGCGAGCCCATCCAGGGATTAACCGCCCTTCAATTTGAGTTGTTCCGTCTGGGCCTGGAGGACTTCCTGGAGGTGGAGGATGCGGGTGAAGGTCTCGGACCTGTCTTCAATGGCCGTTCCTGTGCCGAATGCCATGCCGTTCCCAGGATAGGGGGATCGGGGACTATGGCCGAAATCCGGGCTGGCATCCTACACGAGGACGGCTCCTTCGAGGAGTTGCCGGGAGGAACCCTGTTCCAGCTCTTCTCCATTCCAGTCCACGAGGTCCAGCCGATTATTCCGCTGGAAGCCAACGTGATCGCCCAGCGACAACCACTGCCGCTATTCGGCGACGGGCTGGTAGAGGCCGTCCCCGATCAGGTCTTCGAAGCCATGGAGGACCCGGAGGATCTGGATCAGGACGGAATCAGCGGAAGGGCCCACCGAGTCGTAGATCGAGATAGTGGTGAGACTCGAATCGGTCGATTCGGGTGGAAGGCTGATCTATCTTCACTCTTCACCTTCGGAGCAGAAGCTTATCTGTTTGAAATGGGAATTACCAATGATCTTTTCCCCGAGGAAGCCTGCCCTTATGGAGTAGATTGTGAGTTGGTCGCTCTGGTAGACCGAGTCGCCGATCCGGAGGATGGTCCCGAACGCAGCACCGGCTTGAGAGGTATCGACAACTTTGCCAATTTCCTCAGACTTCTGGGTCCGCCACCGCGAGGGGTAATCACTGAGGAGGCCATCCAAGGGGAGACGATCTTTACTCAAATTCAATGTAGTTCCTGCCATGTTCCCGACCTCCAAACCGGTGCCAATCCGATCCAGGCTCTGAGTATCAAGCGTTTCTCTCCCTACGGGGACTTCCTGCTGCACGACATCGGAACTGGCGACGGCATCCAAGCGGGGGAAGCTAAACCCGAGGAAATCCGTACCTCGCCACTGTGGGGAATTCGTTTTCGGGCGCCCTTCTTTCACGATGGAAGCGCCTCCAATCTCAATGAGGCAATCCTGAGGCATGCTGTTGAGGCGGAAAACAGCCGTCAGATGTATGAAGAGCTGTCAGAGGAAGAGCAAAAAGCCCTGATCGCTTTTTTAAACTCTCTCTAGGAGCCTGTCCGAGTAATGCATGAAAAAAGGGACAGTCTACTCTGTCTCCTTTTTTCTTCACACTTTACCAATCAGTGTCAGTCATCTCGGCACCATCCTCGATATACCACCGGGTCGGACCATACTTTTTCGCCAGTATGACGAACATCCGCTTCAGCCTATCCGCTTCCGCTCGTGGCACAACGACTCGCAGCAGCAGTGCCTCCCCCTCGGCGGGGAGCTTGGAGGGAGGAAGAACGAAACCCTGAACCGAGATCTTGTTCACCTTGAACCAGGCCTTAGCAAATCCTTGCTCAAAGGTCACTAGCTTATTCGGCAATACTGTGGTGTCCTTTAAAAGTTCGATCGTGGCGCCTTGGATCGCCTCCCCCGCGGTTCCCACACCAATCCGATAGTCTTCTCCGGCGTTGAAGTCAGAGAATTCAGCGGTAAAGCGAATCTCCTCAGGGCTGG
>JAUXKG010000099.1 GCA_030624355.1 Acidobacteriota bacterium | reverse complement strand
GAAAACACCAACCTGAAACAATTCCGCTACGCTGCCATCGGTCCGATCACCGCTGCCACTGCGCGAGAATATGGCCTCGAGATTGTGACCCAAGCCGACAAATCCTCCATACCGGATCTGGTGTCGGCCATAGAACTCTACTTCAGTCACGCTGAAAAATCACCTCCAGAGTGACCTCGCTGGGAGAGATCTCCCCGTTGGAAATGGCTGGTAAAAACGCCCATGAGTTGTTGACCGTCTGGACCGCCATCTCATCTAGTCTGGGATTGATTCCCTCAGCCACCTCAACCTCGAAGAGCCCACCTGTTTGACTCACAACAGCTTTTAACAAGACCGTCACAGGATCAGGCAGATGAGTGAAAGATCGTGGAAGGGTTGGCTTTGGTTCGAACAAAACAACTGGTGCCAACAAATCTAGATCCGGAAAGTACCTTTCCAACCCGGCGATATCTTTGTCTCCAGCATCGTGGAGGGTTCCGTGTCCCTGTCGAAAACCAGCCTCCATTACCATTTGTTTCCCATTCTCAATCGCAAGGTCCAGCCCTCCGATTTTGGCGGCTGCCAACTCGAACTCCTCTGGGGAGAGAGACTGAAGGGCAATGATGCGTGTGCCAAGTCGCAGGAAGGCTCTTTGGGGGGTTCCCTTAAACCGATAGTTACCCAGAATGTCGAAGCCTTTATACTCTAGAGGCTTGACCAACTCGCCTATTTTAAATCGGTTGACCGGATCGGGTGGATCTTCGATTTCCATCAAATGACCCCTATAGATATTTCCTTCCGAGTCCTGAATCAGGAGCATCGGAGCCTGAACCATTTCGAAGATTTCTCCCAGATTGATGTAGTTCAGGATAGTCTTTTGCTCATCGATTAACTCCACAGTGATGACACGTTGATTGGAGAGATAAAGATAGTGATGAAATCCCGGCTGGGCCTGTCCCTGGCCCACGAAGAATTGCCCCAGGAGTAGGAGCCACATCAAAACAGTACTCCACTGATGCAACTCGATACTCTCTCTTTGAATACTATCGATTAGGGGCCGGAGACAGATCACGCTACTTCCGAGTGAACCAACATACCACAAACCCCATCTCTATAGAGGGTAGGCAGAAACGTGAATAAGTATGCACTCATGGTGGCTTTCCTTGTCAGCTGGGCCGGCTGGCATCTTCTGGCGACTACAAAGTCTCTTGAAACCAAGATATTCGCTGCCCAGCCAGGCGACACCTTGATTGTTCAGAACGATCACGGGCGCGTTCGGGTTCAGGCCTGGAACCACCCTCGGGTAGAAGCACAAATTCAGAGAATCGCGGCTCAAGATCACCGACTCGATCATATCAGCGTCGCCTCTCATAAGACCGGAAATCAAATCTTCATTTCTTCCTCATTCGGTGATCGCCCCACAGCAACCAATTACATCGACATCCAGGCTCCTCTATTTCTCAACGTAGTGATTTGGGGCACCGATCCGGCAGTCGAACTCTACGGAATTCACGGGTATGTGAGAGTCCACGTCCTGACGGGACTGATCACTGCTGAAAATCTTACTTCCTCGGTCTCTCTGATCTCGGAACAGGGAGACATCGTGGTTCGCAACACGGTCCAACCGCAAGGGGACATCCGACTGGAATCCACCACTGGAAATATCCGCTGCCAGCTCAACGCAGACTTCAATATGCGCGGCTGGGCCAGGGCAGGTGGGACCCTACTGTGGAACCAAGAGATAGAACTTCAGAAGGGCTCTCTGGAAAGACAGATTGGATTGGGTGGCCCTCTGATCTATGCACGAAGTTTGATGGCTGATGTGCAGTTCAACTTCTTGGGACAGCAGCCCACCCCAAGCCAACTGCCCACGGCTACCCCGCATCCGGCAAACACCCCGATATCTCTCACAGGTGCCGGAAGCGGCGAGACTGTCCCATTGAAACCTGAAAGCCAGTCACGATCCAACTTCAGGGCAAATTCGGGGTCGTCTCCTCAACTTCTCACTCCGCCGGCACAACCGATCGAGAACCGGCCCCAGCCTGTCGCTTACGACAGCGGTCAAATGCTGACGGGGAGTAAGTACACTTTGAAAGTCAACGTCGACTGGGTCTATCTCAATGCTTCGGTTCGAGAACGCCACAGCAACCGCAGCATCGCCCATCTGAACAAGAAGGATTTTCTAGTTTACGAGGATCGGTTGTCACAACAAGTCGAGTACTTCGAGCCGATGGAGACTCCCTTTAATCTAATCCTACTTCTCGACGTCAGTGGCAGTACGAGTTCCTACTTCAATCTGATCAAGGAAGCCTCTGTCGATTTCACCCGACAGATCAAACCCAGAGATCGAATTGCCATAGCCTCCTTCAACTCCCGAACGCGACTGCTGCAGAATTTTACCAGCGATCGACGAGAGGTATCCTCAGCCATCAAAAGGATGCGATCCGGAGGCGGGACAGCCTTCTACGATGCATTGGAGATTTCGATCGACGATTACATGCGAAACGTCGACGGAAGAAAAGCCATCGTAGTTTTCACCGATGGGGTTGACAACCAGCTGACCGGAGATTACTCCAACGGCTCAGCTACATCCTTTGACAGACTGTTACGACAGGTACAGGAAACTGACTCCATCATTTACACGATCTTCCTCGACACTGAGAATCGTCTTCCTCGAAGGAGCCGAGGTCGCAGAACGGGTGGCATAACCGATATCCTGATCGATATTCTAGGAGGAGGAACACTGCCCAATTTTCCGGCTGGGGGACAACGAAGCGCCCACCGGCAGGCTCAAGGACAACTACAGACGATTGCGGATCAAACCGGAGGTCGAATGTACTCCCCCCGAAGGATAGAGGACCTCTCGCGTGTCTACTCGGAGATTGCTGATGATCTGAGAATACAGTACAGACTTGGTTATCACTCCACCAATCCAGTCCACGACGGCAGTTGGCGTCGATTACAGGTCAAGATCAAGAATCGCTCTGATGCCGTCGTTCGGACACGCAAGGGCTACTATGCCGACAAGTGAACAGCCGCTAACTCCCTGACCCTCCTGACCTGGGCCTGCGGCCGCTGACAACTGACAACTGACAACTGACAACTGACAACTGACAGAAGAATTGTTGCCAACCCTCCGAATCCGTGTCAATCCGTGTTTGTTAATCCGTGCAATCCGTGATTACTGAATCCCTGTTAATCCGTGTTACCGACGTCCCCAACCTGTCCCCCAGCGTTCTCACGGGTTATCATAGGCCCATGAGCCTAAGAAAAACTGCATTGAATGCTGTCCATCGTGAATTCGGTGGAAAGATGGTGGAATTTGCTGGTTGGGAGATGCCCGTTCAATACCAGGGTGCGCTCAAGGAGCACTTGGCTGTCCGCCAGGCGGTCGGAGTTTTCGATGTCAGCCACATGGGCCAGCTCGAGATTGTCGGGAAAGATGCTCTTACGGTGGCTCAGAAGGTTACCAGCAACGACATCTCACGGTTGAAGGACGAACAGGCGCAATACTCGGCTTTTTTGAATCCAAATGGAACCTTTATTGATGATATCGTCGTTTATCGAATCAACTCACAGCATATTTTCATCTGCGTCAACGCCGCTAACAGAGAAAAGGACTACCAGTGGCTGGAACGGAAAAAGCAGGGTGACGTTCAGATTCAGGACAGCAGCGACGCCTATGTCCTGCTGGCGATTCAAGGACCTCAGTCTGAAGCCCTGCTCCAGCAACTGACCGATGTGGACCTCTCACAGATTCGATACTATCGCTTTACCCACGGAAGCGTGGCGGGTGGACATGCCCTGATTTCCAGGACGGGCTACACAGGCGAGAATGGTTTTGAGATATACATATCCCCGGAGAAAGCTGAACCGACCTGGCGGGAACTGTTTCGAGTGGGCGAGCCCTTAGGTGTGACTGCTGCAGGCTTGGCAGCCCGCAATACCCTGCGCCTGGAAATGTGCTATGCGCTTTACGGAAATGATATCGATGACACAACCTCTCCCCTGGAATCCGGCCTGGGCTGGATTGTCAAGTTGGACAAACCGGACTTCATCGGTCAGGAATCCTTGAGGGAGCAGAAAAAACAAGGACTGCAGCGAAAACTAATTGGCTTTGAAATGGTGGACCGAGGAATTGCCCGCGACCACTTTCCCGTCTTTGTTGAACAAACATGCGTCGGGGAGGTGACCAGTGGGAGTTTTTCTCCCTCATTAAAAAAGAATATCGGACTAACCTATTTGCCAATTGAGAAGGCTGAAATCGACCAATTGTTTCACGTCGAGATTCGGGGCAAAAGACTTCAGGCCAGAGTGGTTGAAAAGCCTTTTTTAAAAAAGCAAAAGGAGTGAATTTTCCCAAATAGGTTTTCCTGTAGACTAGCCCGAATTATGCATAGGTTTTCTTCACTGCGCTCAGATGAAGGCGGCGTGACGAAGTGCCGCAGGCACCGCGCTGCTTGATTCTGCGCCACCACTTGGGATAAAACAGCGGCGATCCACGATCGGACTGGACTCTCGAAGAATGGAAAGGAAGGAAGAGAATGAATGTTCCCGAAGAACTGCTCTATACCAAAGAGCATGAGTGGATCCGAATGGACGATGGCAATGCGACGATCGGAATTACGGATTTCGCTCAGAGCGAGTTAGGAGACGTCGTGTTTGTTGAATTGCCACAAGTCGGAGACACCTTCAAGGCGAATGACCCCTTTGGCTCTCTTGAGTCAGTCAAAGCGGTCTCGGAAGCCTATATGCCGATAGATGGAGAGGTAACACAGATCAATGAAATCCTTCTGGACTCTCCAGAAAAAATCAACGAAGCTCCCTATTCGGATGGCTGGGTGATTCAGATTCGTCCCCTGGATCCCGACTCGCTCAAGGAGCTGATGAATTCTACCGAATACTCGAACTACGTTGCGGAGGAGTCCAAAGAGTAGACAATGCGTTATCTTTCAATCACGCCTGAAGACAAACAGTTCATGCTGGAAAAGATCGGAGCGGAACGGATCGAAGATCTGTTTGAGACGATTCCCGAACAGGTTCGACTGAAGGAGCCCCTCAAGATCCCAGAAGCAGCTTCTGAAACAGACATTCTCAAATACTTCAAAACCTTAGGCAAAAAGAACGCCTCAACTGACAGGTACGACTATTTCTTGGGAGCGGGCGCCTACAACCACTTCGTTCCCACCGTAATTGACTCGGTAATTTCAAGGGCTGAATTCTATACTGCCTATACACCTTACCAACCTGAGATCAGTCAAGGAACACTGCAAGCCGTCTTTGAGTTTCAGACCCTCATTTGCCAACTCACCGGTATGGAAGTGGCTAACTCGAGTCTGTACGATGGCAGTTCATCGCTGGCTGAAGCTGTAATGATGGCCGTTCGTGTTACCGGACGTCATAAAATAGTGGTTCCTACAAATCTGAACCCTCACTATCGGACGGTTCTCGAAACCTACGTGTCAAATCTGGATATCCAAATCGAAGAGATCCCTTTCAGTGAATCAGGCGCCGTCGACCCTCACCGTCTGCAACAGATTTTGACTGACGATCACGCTGCAGTGGTCATTCAATCCCCTAATTTCCTGGGTGTCATTGAAGAAATTGAAGAGATCAGCCGTTTGTGCCAACAAAAGGGTGTTCTCTCCATCGTGTCGGTCACAGAGGCAATTTCGCTTGGTCTGCTGAAGCCTCCCGGAGAACTGGGAGCTGACATCGTCGTTGGCGAGGCGCAGTCCTTCGGGATTCCGCTTGGATTCGGCGGACCTTATCTTGGGTTTTTCGCCACACGGGATCGCTACAAACGTCAAATGCCCGGCCGCCTGGTGGGTCAAACCGTCGACGGCCAGGGCCGGCGTGGCTTCGTGTTGACCCTCTCCACTCGGGAGCAGCACATTCGCCGGGCCAAGGCGACATCCAACATCTGCACCAACCAGGGCCTTTGTGCCGTGATGGTAGCCGTGTTTCTATGTACCCTGGGAAAACAAGGGATCCGCCAACTGGCCGAACAGAATCTGAAAAAGGCCTCCTATCTGCGCGGTCTTCTAGGACAATCTGTGGCTTTTTCGGGACCTACCTTCAACGAAATGGTGGTGCACTGTGAGGAAGAGCCGGAGCAAATCAACCGACAACTCCTGGAGTCGGGCATCGTAGGAGGACTTCCCCTGGGAAAATACTATCCGGACCGGCCCAAACAGATGCTGGTTTGTGTAACCGAGCAAAACAGTGTGGACAGCATCAGACGTTTTGTAGAAATCCTGAAAAGCATGGAAGTCAGAGTATGAGTCGCACCACACCTACATGCAGTCTGAATGAGCCGCTAATCTTTGAGAGATCAGCTGCGGGCAAGGCTGCTTTTCAGTTACCGCTGCTGGACGTCGAAGATATGCCAGTGGAGGAGATTCTGAATCCCAAGTATCTGCGTGATGAGATCTCAGGATTTCCAGAGGTCAGTGAAGTCGAACTCATTCAACACTACACCCGAATGTCGACCTGGAACTACCATATTGATCTGGGGATGTATCCGCTGGGCTCCTGCACCATGAAGTACAACCCTAAAATAAACGAACGGGTTGCCCGAATCCCCGACATTGCCGGCACCCATCCCCTTCAGCGAGATGAGTCGAGCCAGGGCAATCTGGAGATTCTTTTTCGTCTGCAAGTCTGCCTGCAGGAGCTGACCGGAATGAGTCACGTCAGCCTCCAGCCCGCTGGCGGCGCCCAAGGCGAGATGACCGGCATTTTGATGATCCGATCCTACCATCTTGACCGGAATCGCCCGCGAAAGTACGTTCTGATTCCCGATTCGGCGCATGGAACCAATCCGGCCTCCGCAACGATTGCAGGCTACGATGTCATCTCCATTCCCTCTGACGCTCAAGGAAGGATCAGTGTCGACGCTTTGGCGGAACAGATGACCGAAGATGTCGCCTGTCTGATGCTAACCAATCCCAATACCCTTGGAATCTTTGAGGAGAAAATTACAGAGATCGCTGAAATAGTGCACGGAAAGGGTGGACTCATTTACATGGACGGCGCCAACTTCAATGCCCTAATGGGCTATGCCCGTCCTGGCGACATGGGTATCGACGTTCTCCACCTGAACCTGCACAAGACCTTTTCCACTCCCCACGGCGGCGGCGGTCCTGGGAGCGGACCGGTGGCCTGTCAGGACACTCTGGAACCTTATCTGCCGATCCCCAGAATCGAGGAGCAGGATGGACGATATCTCCTGAATCAGGAAAAACCCATGAGTGTCGGGCGAGTCCACGCCTTCCACGGCAACTTCGGAATGATCGTGCGGGCCCTTTGTTACATCCTGACCTGCGGAAAAAAAGGGCTCAAAGAGCTGAGCGAAACAGCTGTTCTCAACGCCAATTACATCCGCCACCGGCTTAAAGGACACTATGATCTCCCTTTTGACACTCCGACCCTGCACGAAGTGATTTTCTCCGACAAGATCCAGGCAACAAAAGGGATTAAGACCCTCGATATAGCCAAGAGATTGATCGATTATGGCTTCCATCCACCGACTATTTACTTCCCCCTCATCGTTCACGGAGCACTCATGATCGAGCCAGCGGAAAGTGTGGGCAGGGATGAACTCGATTCCTTCATCGAGGCCATGATTGCTATCAGTCGAGAGGCCGAGGAAGAACCGGAAAAGATTCTCAACGCCCCTCAGAGTGCCCGGCTCACACGTCTGGATGAGACTCAGGCAGCCCGCTCACCCATCCTGAGATGGCGCCCGCCTGGCGAGGACAACTGACAGAAGAATGTTGCCCACCCTCCGGATCCGTGTCAATCCG
>JAUXKG010000242.1 GCA_030624355.1 Acidobacteriota bacterium | reverse complement strand
CCTTCTCAGCAGCCAGCTTAATCACGCCTGCCGCCCGACCGGTGTTGAGCACACGCTCTTTTCCGGGTTCCAGCCAGCGGGGCTCTCCCATCACCTCCAGCAGAAACTCGACATGATCGCGTCCGGCAGCCAGCGCCAGCTCATGCAGAAAACACTGCACTGCAAAGGCAATCCCGTTGGAGCGCGGCGCCCGCCACGGTCCGCACGGCGTGGCCAGCGGCAGCATGGTCTGAGTCAGCCTGAAGTTGGGAATCAGGGGTGCAGGAAATTCCTTTTCGGAAATGTTGCCGCCACTGACAGGCTCCTTACCGTCACTGGAGAAGGTCACGAAATGATCCTGCCAGCCTGAGAGTTTTCCCGATGAGTCCACCGCACCCTTCAGAGAGTGAAAACCCGCTACCCGGTAAAAATCGTGGGCCATGTCATCTTCGCGCATCCACTGCAGCTTTACCGGGGCCCCCACCTGCTTGGAAATGGCTGAGGCTTCGCACACCGAATCATTGACCAAACGACGGCCAAACCCTCCACCGACTCGAGTCAGATGGACGGTGACCTTCTCTTGTGGAATACCCAAGGTATTGGCAACACCGCCGGCTGCCCGGACAGGAGTCTGGGTGGGAGCCCAGATTTCGATGGCACCATCACGGTACCAGGCCAGGCAGTTTTGCGGCTCAAGCGGAGCATGTGACACGAACGGATAGGTGTAAAAGGCCTCCATCGTTTTCTGGGCGCTGCTGAACGTCCCATCGACATCGCCGCTGTCGCGTAGTGTCTGGCTCCCCTCTTTCTTTGCCAATTCCCCTGCTCGCGCAACAGCATCCGTCCAGCTATCCTTGGAAGCCTCACTCTCATCCCAGGTCACACGCAGGCGGCGTCTGGCACTGAAGGCAGCCCAGGTAGAGGTCGCCACGATTGCCACACCAGGCATCAGCTCGGAAACTTTCCCGTTGCCCTCAAGAACGAAGGCATCCTTCACACCAGGAAGGGAACGGATTTCGTCCAGATTCGCACTCTCAACCCGACCGCCGGTGGCCGGGCATTTTTCATAGATGGCATAGAGCATACCCGTCGCCACCTGATCGATGCCAAAAAGTGGTTGCCCGGTAACCAGTTTGTGGTTGTCTACGCCGGTGATTCGTTGGCCCACCAGCTGGTAGTCGGAGGACTTTTTCAGGGGAATCGACTCGGCATCCGGAACCGGCAGCCCAGCGGCCTTTTCGGCCAGCTCACCGTAGCCTAATCGCCGTCCACTCTGCCGGTGGATGACCTCGCTCTTCTCGGTCACACAGTCAGCAGCCGCTACGCCCCACTGCTGAGCCGCCGCTGAAACCAGCATGGCACGGGCCACAGCACCGGCTCGCCGCAGCTGATTCCAGGCGTCGGGAATGGAGCGGGAACCGCCGGCACGCTGCCGGCCATAGACCGGCGGGTTAATCGGCGACTGTTCGACCCGCACCTTCGACCAGTCGGCATCGAGCTCTTCCGCCACAATCATGGGAAAGGCAGTCTTGATACCCTGACCAATCTCGGGGCTCTTGGAGTAGATCAGAATCGATCCGTCCGGGGATATTCGAAGAAAGGCATTGGGGGCAAATTCGGTGGACCCCGCTTCACCCTCAGCCAACCCGGCGAAGGCGGTGGTTTGCCCTTCCAGGCAAAAGGCCAGCACCAGCCCTCCGCCTGCAAAGCCGGACAGCTCCAGAAATGAGCGTCGACCCATGGATTCCATCCGGAATTTGCTTCCGGTCTCATAAGGCCCTTCCATCTCACTGAGAATGTCACGAAGGTATTGGTCGTTCATACGCCACCCCCTTTTCGGGCGGTGCTTCCGTTCAGTTTTCCAGCAGCCGTGTGTATGGCCTTGCGGATCCGGTTGTAGGTCCCGCATCGGCACAGATTCCCCGTCAGCGCGGCATTGATGTCCGATTCGCTGGGCCTGGAATTCTTGTTCAACAGGGCGGCTGCCGACATGATCTGACCAGCTTGGCAGTAGCCGCACTGGGGAACGTCGTGCTCGATCCAGGCTTCCTGAAGCGGATGCAGCGTTCCATCGCTGCTGGCCAACCCTTCGATAGTGGTAATCGACTTGCCGGCTGCGGCCCGAACGGGAACCGAACAGGACCGAATGGGATTGCCATTCAAATGCACGGTACAGGCTCCACAAAAGCCCCCGCCACAGCCAAACTTGGTTCCCACCAGGCCAACATTGTCGCGAAGTATCCAGAGCAGGGGTGTCGATGGATCAACGTCTTTCACCATCTGCTCCTGACCATTGATCAACAAGCGAAAATCAGGCATGTTTAAGACCTCCAGAGGATTGCCTCAAGTGTGACACAATCCGGTTCAAGAGGCAATTTCTAGCGGTGATTTTGGGCGACTGGTCGGAGAGCAAACAGCCTGAGCGCTCGGCACCTGTCCCGGCCACCCCTATCGGACCAAAGTCCTACCCGAGTACAACCATGGTCCCCTTGACAGCGACAGCTGCCGCTGATTCAATAGCGGGCTTGGCAATCGGGTCGGCCCTGGTTCACGGCTCGGAGGCTTGAAGGGGGGGATTCCGCTGCAGAGAAGTGGCTATTTCCAAGTCAATACACCCATTAAGGGATGATGTTGATTGTCCCCAAATTCGTCTCGAAACAACAGTTCTGATACCCACGAACCGATTCAGAGGAGGAGTAAGAATGAGTGTTCGAATACCAATAGTGCTCAGTTTCCTGCTGGCCGCCGGACCGGCCCTGCTGGCACAGGACAAGAAGATCGAGTTGATCCCTTTTGTCGCCTACACGCTCAGTGAAGGAATAGATTTCGATGCTAGAGACATCGGCACCGGACAAGTCGTCAACAATCTAACTCCCACGAGTGGTTTTACCTACGGCTTTCAGGTGGACCTGCTGGCCAATGAAAACATCGCCTTCGGGTTTCTGTTCAGCGACCAGTTCAGCAAGCTTGAGATTGGCCTCCAGAACGGCGACAAAGAAGATCTGACGGACATGAAAGTCAGAAACTATCACGGCATACTCACCTTCAACCTCGGTGAGGGGGGGGATCCGCTGCGGCCCTATTTTTTCGGCGGTCTGGGCGCCACCCAGTATTCCCCAGACAATATCAACGGTAACAGCGTTGACAGCTCCACTCGATTTTCGACCACCTGGGGTGGAGGCGTGAAGGCCTATGCCAGCGAGCATGTCGGCTTCCGATTGGGCGGTCGCTGGACTCCTACCTATATTAATTCCGATCCCGCCGGAATCTGGTGCAGCCCCTACTGGCCTTTTGGATGCTGGGTGGTCAGCGACGCCAACTTCTCACACCAATTTCAGTTTGATGGTGGAGTGATCCTAACCTTCTAAGCTCCCAGCAGTAATGAAAAAGGGGTTGGCTATCGACAGAGATAGCCAACCCTCTGGAGATCAGTTCGGTCGGTCCGGTTGCCGGACCCGGCCGTCTGCTTTCGAGCAGCTATTCGCCCAACATTTGATTCCAGGTGCGGGTCTGGCGGTCTCTCTTCCCGGTGGCCGTATCCACAGCCTCCACTTGCATACCGTCTGAGGTCATGTGCAGATTGACCTCCAGGTCGACATCTCCAATGGGCTCCTTAATGCGCCTGCAGCGCAGTGCTGACAAAGCCTGGGAGGGGGTCAACCCTGCAATGAGATTCTCGGCAAAATCAATACGCAAGGAATAGGCCGTCTCGGCAAAGAGGACTACAAACTTGTCACGGCTGATGAATCCGCCGGCCGGGGCCTCGGCGTGGCTCTTCACTTGAAAAGGCTCAGTCGCTCCTCCCCCCAACTCTGCAGGTCGAACCAACTGGCAGATGCTGAATCTCTCAATAACGAATTGGCCCTCCTGCTCCATGACCAGATCACTCTTGAGCCTCTGTTCAATCGAATCGGTCTGCTGTGCCAGAGCCGGCGTCCCACAGATTGCTAATAGAACCAGTGTCCTCATGGCGACTTGAAAAATCGACGTATTACTCATTCATTCCTCCTGTTGTTTTGAGGGTGACTTTACTGTCTCGGGCTGCTCTATACTCTGTCGTCCGTTGGAAAGCAGTCTGTCTCTGTTCCAGACTAGGCTGCAGCCTTCCTCCCCCTCGGCCCAAAAGAGTATCATTGGTAAGTGGGTTATCGCTACCGGCGGCGAACAGATCTTCCTGTCCGGCAGAGTGCCTGCCAACCAAAGACACTCCAGTCCGAGCGGCTGGCAGGACTCCCTGACAGGATTGTTGATCGTCCGTATATTTTCGAAAGATAAGGAAGGGACAATGACTTGGAGAAGAACCCTCTTGGCGATGTTTTTTCTTGGCACTGTGTCGATGCAGGCGGCCATCGAAGTGTCCGAAATCGAACTTCGAGCCGATCCGGTGGAGGCCCGTCTCAGGCCTTCAGAGAATCTTGTGGTACAGCTTCTGGCTTTCGGCCAGGTCTATCAAGAGGGCGAGAGCAGGCGGGTTCGCATTCGAGCAGGCAACGCCGACTTTAGAATCGTCACTCCTCGGGGAGGATGGATCTCCAAGGCTTTCCGATATCAGGGTTCCGAGCAGGAACCCTTCTACGAAGAAGAAGAGGCCGGCTTGGCCTCCATCTTTCTGGGTCGAGCCAGCAGCACATTCCTCTTGCAGGACAGCGTTCTCTATACGGCTCCCAGCCGGGCCGGAAGCTATCGGATCGAGGCCACATTGAAGGGCAAAAAGGCCTGGCTGGAGGTGGAGGTGGATCCACAGGCTCCCTCGCTTCGAAGGGCGGAGACCATTTCCTTCGAGGCCGGTAGCCGTGAGCAGGGTCCCTACCGAGATCTGGCCGAACATTATTCTCCCTTGGTCGCCCAAGAAACCTGGTTCGGCCCCAAGTACGACTACCTTACGCGCTTCGACTTCGATGGAGACTG
>JAUXKG010000185.1 GCA_030624355.1 Acidobacteriota bacterium | reverse complement strand
GTATTCAGCGAAGGCGTCCGGGGTCTCCCACAATCGGACATCAACCACCTGAAGATTCTTTTCCTTGGCGGCTCCAAAGATCAATTTGGCAATGTTCTCGGCGGTCGGATTGTCCTTCATGATAAACACTGGCTCACCGACGCCCTGCAGGGCCGAAATGATCGGATCCCCCTCGCGCAGAAGCATCTTGTGATCGATTTCCCGATCAAGAAACTCCTGAATGTGCTCCTTAACCTCGGTAAAGTCATAGACCATGCCTCTCGAGTCGAGCTCTTCACTGGAAAGTTCGACCTCCAGGATGCCATTGTGGCCATGGGGGTGGGCGCATTTGCCGTCGTAATCCATCAGGCGATGACCGTAGCAAAAGTAAAGTCTCTTCACGATCGTATGCTTCATATCGACACCACACTAGACCCGCCGTCAGTCAGCATGACGCTACCGGTCTTGGAGTCCGACTGGATCAGATGAAGAACATCGGCCGCAATCGCCTCTGGTCCAGCCTCCTTTTTCAGAGGAATCTTATCACGCAGCTCATCTAATTGTTTGGGGTCGATTTCAGAGGGAGCCATCACCAGACCCGGCGCAATGCTGTTGACGGTGACCTCAGGACTCAACTCCACAGCCAGTGCCTGGGTGATCCCATACAGACCGTACTTGGTGGCCAGATAGAGACTCCAGCCGCGGTAGGCCTGTCCTCTGGCAGTCACCCGATCCGTGATGTTGATAATACGCCCCCAACCCTCCTTCTTCATAATCAGACCCAGAGACATCCCAAGATAAAAGGGAGCACCCATGTGAAGCGCGTTCAGGTATTCGAATTGCTTCCTGAACTGCTGCGGATCCCGGCTCAATGCCTCGAGATCGGTTCTGGAGAAGTCGGAGGCGTTGTTCACCAGAATGTCCACCTTGCCAAGACGGGCGGTCACCTCCTGGATCACTCTCTCACAGGCATCGAGATCGGACAGATCCGCCTGTAGTGCCGAAACCTGCACACCCCGCTGCTGCAATTCACCTTCAGTCCGATTGGCTTCCTGGGCACTCTTCCGGTAGGTGAAGGCAATGTTCACTCCCTGTTCAGCCAACCTGAGCGCGATCACTTTCCCAATTCGCTTGGCTCCGCCCGTGATCAGGGCAGTCCTTCCTCGAATTTCGGCTGCAGCCATGGCCATCTCCGAGTCGATTCTACCTTAGCCCAATCAGCGAGTCAGCAGGACGAACAGCTGCTTGGGCCCATGAGCACCCATGACCAGCGTTTTCTCGATGTCCGCTGTACGGCTGGGACCGGTGACCAGAGTCAGGGCACTCCCCTCTTCTCCCAAGCGAAGATGGGAAAAGAGTTCCTTCTGGTTCGTCAGCAGATCCCCCTCTGAGAGAAGAACCAGGTGGGAGGGAGGCAGTACCGAAAGCAGGCGCCCCACGCCGGATCGCACAGCGTGGACGATGGTCCCGGTTTCAGCAACACCGAAGCGGGCACTGCTGGCCGAGAGGGAGATCCTGGCCAGTTCCAGTCTCTGACGCTGTTTAACGCGGATGGTGAGTGGCAGCTTCACTTCCTGTCGAAAATGATAGCTGTACAGAAGAGACGATTGGGAAGAAACCTTGGTCTTGCGCAGCGCGAAGGGGATATCGTGCTTATCCAACATTTCCTCAGTTTCCCAGTAGATTTCGGTCGCGTCAGCCTCTTTCATTACCCGGCTCAGCAGGTCGGCAAGCTGATCCGGCTGGCGGCCATCCAGGAAAATACCTCCCGAGGCTTCCAGTTCCTCTGTGAATTTTTCCACCGGCTGGGGGTATTGCGGAAACTCTGGCACAGTGAGGGGCAGCGGCTCGGGCCTCTCTCGAGCCAGGGCCTGTCGAATCCTTCCCAAAATGATCGAGCGACTCATCCGTCTTGTTCCCCCGATTGATAGAGATCCCGAAAACTTTGGGCGGGAAGAGTTGGAAGCTCACGATGCTCCATCCACTGCTTGAAAGGCGGCAGGGGAAACTTCAGTTCTTCTCCGCCCCAAAAAATCCTCTGGGCCATCCGAATACACATCGCCAGCCGCTGGTAGCGGGCCGGCGACTGCATGATCCAGGACCACAACTGGATGCCCCACTTCTCCAAGGGAAGATGAGCTGCCCTTCTGTTTATCCTGGTCTGGGTCTTTTCACGAAGCTTCAAGAGAATGTGAGGAATCTCAATCTTGACCGGGCACACCTCGTAGCAGGCACCGCACAGCGACGACACAAAAGCATGCTCAGGGGCCTCATCCACGGAGCCCAGCTGAGGAGTCAGAATTGCTCCAATCGGGCCCTGGTAAGTGGACCCGTAGGCGTGACCACCCAGACGCTGATAGACGGGACAGACATTCTGGCAAGCCCCGCAGCGAATACAAGCCAGAGTCTGGCGAAGGTAGGAATCGGTCAGTACCTGGGTGCGCCCATTGTCGATCAGAACCAGATAGAACTCGCCAGGCCCGTCGGTCTCGTCGCTTCGACAAGGTCCGGTGAGGAAGTTGATGTAACTGGTGATCTTTTGCCCCGTGGCGCTTCTGATAAGAAGTTTGAGAAACACCGGCAAGTCAGACTGTCGAGGAATCACCTTCTCAATGCCCATCAGAGCGACATGAATCTCCGGGGCCGAGACAGTCAACCGCGCGTTCCCCTCGTTTTCCACCACCACGATCGTTCCCGTCTCAGCCACTGCAAAGTTCGCGCCGGTAATTCCAATCTGTGAAGTCAGGAAATGATCCCGCAGGATTCTGCGAGCCGTCGCGGTGATCTCAACCACGTCTTCGGTAGCAGGCATACCTACCTTCTCGACAAAGAGATCGGCAATTTCTTCCCGTGACTTGTGCAGTGCCGGGGCAATAATGTGTGAAGGGGTCTCCCCGGCCAGCTGAACGATGTATTCCCCCAAATCGGTTTCAATCGGATTGATACCGGCGCGTTCCAGGGCCTGGTTCAGGTGGATCTCTTCGGTGAGCATGCTCTTGCTCTTGATGACCCTGTTCATTTGCCTCCGGTGAGCCAGGTCGAGGATGAATTCAATGGCCTGCTGCGGAGTCTCCGCCCAAATCACCCTTCCTCCCTTTTCCTGAATCTTGTCTTCCAGTTCTTCCAAATAATGATCCAGTCTGGACAAAGTGTGGGTCTTGACCTGGCGGGCGTGTTCTCTGAGCTCTTCCCAGTTGGAAACATCGGCAACGGCTGCATTGCGAGCGTTCACCGTCTTGCCGAGAACATGAACCAGATTCCTTTGAAGTTTCTGGTCCAGCAATGCCGCACGGGTGTTGCTGCTGATTTTGATCATTGAGCCAACAACTCCGCCAGGTGCATGGTCTGCACCGGCACCTGTTGACGCCGCAGCAAGCCGTCCAGGTGCATCAAACAACTGACATCATTGGCGATGACATATCGGGCACCGGACTCCCGGATCCTCTGAACCTTGTCTTCACCAATGGCTGCCGACACATCGGGAAATTTCACCGAGAACGTCCCTCCAAACCCGCAGCAGCGGTCAGACTCCTTCAGCTCTCGAAAGTCAATGTCTTCGACTTCGCGAATCAACTGTCTGGGCGCACTGGAGATGTTCAATTCGCGCAGAAGGTGGCAAGAGTCATGATAAGTCACAACTTCCGGAAAACGAGCGCCGGTGGCTGTCACCCCAAGAACGGAAACCAGAAAATCGGACAACTCGAAGGTTCTCTGGGCGATTTCCCGGGCCAGGATTCCCTCCCGTGAGCCTTCGGGAAAAAGTTCAGGGAAAAACACCTTGATCATCGTGCAACAGGATCCCGATGGCACAACGATGCTCTCGGCATCCTTGAAAACCTCAAGCAGGCCGCCAGCCACCTGAGTGGCCTCCTGAACATACCCAGAGTTGAAGGCGGGCTGACCGCAGCAGGTCTGGCGCCTGTCAAACTCGACCTCGACTCCAAGTTTTCTCAAAACCTTTACCGTGCTGATCCCGACAAGCGGGAACAACTGATCCACCAGGCAAGAGACAAACAAGGATACTTTCATGATGATGATGGCCGGCTTGGGCGCTGAGGAGCCGGTGCCTAACAATAGACAATGGGGGGGAAACAGTAAAGAGGAAGCGATAGGCAGGTCTGGGGTTGGTCAGCCGCCTCCCCTCCTTTGTCTGATCCCGTAAACGTTATAAAATCCCACTTCAGATGAATTCTTCCCAGAACAAGAAAGCGAAGAAGCGCATTTGCCTGCTAAACGGCGGTGGAGACTGTCCGGGGCTGAATGCGGTGATTCGAGCGGCGACCAAGACGGCCATCCTCGGCTACGAGTGGCAGATTTGGGGAAGCGAGGACAGCTTCGATGGCTTCATCCAACCAGGAAAGATGGTGCCGCTGACACTGGCCTCAACCCGCGGCATCCTCTCCAGGGGAGGGACCATCCTGGGCACCACTAACCGCGGAAACCCCTTCGACTATCCGGTCAAGAATGAACAGGGAGAGACCGAGTTTCATGACTATTCTCAACAGGTCATCGAGAAGTTCAAAGAACTGGATCTGGAGGCGCTGATCGTGGTGGGAGGGGACGGCACTCTGAGTATTGGCCAGCAGTTCTTCCAGGCGGGTTTGCCCGTTATCGGGGTCCCCAAAACTATCGACAATGACCTGTTGGCCACCGAGGTCAGTTTCGGCTTTAACACCGCAGTACAGACGGCCACCGAAGCCATTGACAAGGTCCACACCACCGCTGAGAGCCACGACCGGGTGATGGTGGTTGAAGTCATGGGTCGGAACGCCGGATGGATTGCTCTGGAAGCGGGAATTTCGGGAGGAGTGGACGTCATTCTCATTCCGGAGATCCCTTTTGACATGGAGAAAATCGGCGATAAGCTCCGACAGCGCGCTGAGGGCGGACGGCCTTCCAGCGTGGTAGTGGTGGCCGAAGGGGCGGCTCCCCGGGGAGGAACACAGATTTACCTGGAGCAAGGGTCCAGGGATTCTGATCGAAGGCTGGGAGGCATGGGCTTCGCAGTGGCTGATATGATCCAGCAGCAGTCTCACATCGAGGCCCGAGTGGTGGTTCTCGGACACCTGCAGCGAGGCGGCCGGCCCACTCCGTTCGATCGTCTTCTGGGAACGCGATTCGGAATGGAGGCGGTGGAACTGGCGGCTCAGGGTAGTTTCGGACGCATGGTTTCTCTGCAATGCGGACGCATTGAGTCGGTTCCAATCGAGGAGGCAGTTGCTCACCCGCGCCTGGTCGATCCTAATGGCCAGTTGGTGAAAACCGCCAGGACTATAGGCATTTCCTTTGGGGACTAAACGAGAGATCGCCAGCCCTGATAATGCATAAGTTGTCTACTGCAGTGCCACAATCATCCACGCTGACTGTGTTGTGCTTTCTTAGCCCGGATCATGCATAAATTCTCTACTGCATCGCGGAAATCACTCGTCCTGACTGTGGTGCGCTCGATCGGCCTCCTCAGCGTACCGTACAGTACGCTTGCGGGGGCCTCGGTCGCGCGCCTTGTCAGTCCGGTGCTTTCGGCGCTTCGTGACGAGAACCTATGCATAACCCGGGCCAGAGAGGCGACGGCTCCTCCACTGCCAGACAATCACTATTACCAGCAGGCCAGCCCCTATGACATCGGTGAGCAAATCGGGCACCATCATCATGACTCCGGCCCCCAAAGCAAGCACCGTTTGCCACCAGGTGGTTTTAGTCAAAAAGTACCTTTCGATGC
>JAUXKG010000347.1 GCA_030624355.1 Acidobacteriota bacterium | reverse complement strand
TTTCCCAGCTGGCAGGCGGCACCTATCGCTTGGAATCGGCTGCCGAGGGGCACGTGGCACAGCGAAGGGAAGGCGTCGAACTCCAGGCGGGCGAGACCGTTACCATCAATTTTCGTCTGTTGCAGGATCGAGCCACGCTTCGACAACTGGAACAGAGGGGAGCCGAGGAGAGAAATCCCAACATCTTTATCCGAAGAATTGACAACCTCCCGCTGCATGATCCGCTAGCCCGGGAAGGGATTGAGCCTGTCTTTCTACAGTTCAGCGCCACAGAGAATCGGTATGGAGTCGACATGGGAGCTCCGGTTCGCCAGATTTTCTTCGTGCGACCCGAGGACCCTCGCAATCGGTTTCACGCTTCTCTGTATGCCGCCCACGAAAACAGCAGTTTGAACGCACGACCTTTCTTCAATGTGGGCCCCCTGCGTTCTTCCAAGCGCAATCAATTCGGTTTGAGCGCCAGTGGCCCGCTGATCCAGGACAGAGTGTTTTTTACCAGCAGCCTGGACTTTGTTCAGGAATCAGGCTTTGTCAATGGCAACATTCGGACTCCCCTTCCCAGCGAGCGTATCCCCACGGCTTCCGATCCAGCTACGGCTGCTGTGGTGACCGCACTGCTGCAGGCCTTCCCGGCTGAGGACCCAAACCTGCCCAACGTATCGGCCAGGCAGCTGAACACCAATGCGGTGCGTCGGATCGACAGCCTGGACTGGAATCTGAAGGTCGACTATCCGGTCACGGAGCAAGATCACCTGGCCTTCCAATACACCCTCTTTGATTACTCTGAAGAGCCCTTCGAGTTTGTAGCCGGTCAGAATCCGGACACCGATCTGCGTCCTCAGACCTTTGCAGCCACCCACGTGCGGACCTGGTCGCCGGCGACTCTGGTGCAGAGTTCCTTTCAATTTGACCGCCTGGCCGCCCTGCTTCGTCCCACCTCGGGCTTCCTGTCTCTGCTGCAGCCTTTGGGTCTGGATGAGGTGCCGGACATCGGTTTTGGCGGTGATCTGGGAGATTTGAGCTCGATCGGGCCCGGCAACGAGTTTCCCCGCAGACGGCTCCAGAATCGGTTCAGCGGAAATTTGGATGTTACCCATCAGAAGGGGAACCATCAGCTGCGTTTTGGAGGAAGGACGACGCGCATTCAGATCAATGATCTGCAGAGCGATAATACCCGGGGTTCCTTTACATTTTCCGACAACTTTGGCCGCACCACAGTAGAGAATTTTTTGGAGGGAACCCCCACCACGTTCAATCTTACCTTTGGAGATCTCTACCGGGGATTCCGAAACTGGGAGCACGGGTTGTACTTGCAGGACAGCTATCAGATCCGACCCGGTTTTACCCTGGATCTGGGATTGAGATATGAGATCGTCACGGCTCCCAGGGAAGTCAACGACCGGATGCAGTTTGACTATCAGACAGACGCCAACAACTTTGGGCCCCATCTGGCCTTGGCCTGGTCACCGGGAGGCGGGAAAACGGTGGTGCGGGCCGGCTATGGAATCTCTTTTGGTCATGTCTTCGCGGGGACCTACCAGACGGCACGCTTCAATCCTCCTGCGGTCACCAGCATCAGCATTCAGAATCCCAGCTTGATCGATCCATTAAAGGATATTCCCGTAGACCCTGGAGAATCTCAGCGCCCCGAGTTGAATTTGTTGAGTCCGGACCTGGTCTCTCCCTATTCTCACCAGTACAATCTGGTGATTCAGCGACGCCTGCCCAGAAATCTTTTCTTCGAGGTCGGCTACGCCGGAAACCGGACTCACAAGCCCTTTTTTCAGTTTCTCACCAATAGAGCCGAACCTGTTCCCGGCATCCCGCCCACCACTGCTACGATTGATGAGAGGAGACCCGATCCCAATTTGTTGCGCATTCAGACCATCGTCAACAGCGGTATTTTCTACTATGACGGGGTCAAGGTGGGTCTTCGTAGATCACTGAAACAGGGCCTGGCCTTCAACGTGAACTATATCTTCAGTAAATCGATGGAGAGTAATACCTCCGATTTCCTGTCCACGCTCAACGAGCCCGGGGGAGTGGTGAGCCAGGATGGTAAGGACACTGTCGCTGATCTCAGGGCGCGCAGTTCGTTTGACCATCGCCATATTTTTATTTTTCAGGACTCCTACGCCTTGCCCTTCGAGTTTTCCTCTGGTGTGGCCAGTGTGTTGTTGAATGGTTGGCAGGTGGCGGGAACGACGGAGTGGCGCAGCGGCGGCTGGTTCGGTGTCGGGAACAGCTCGGACGCCCCCGGATTTGGAAATGTGGATGGAGAAGGGGATGATCGGACCAACCTCCTGAATCCGGATATCTTAGGAGTCATCATCGATAATCCTGATACTTCCGCCTCAATTCTCAGGCCCGAGTTTTTTGACAGCAACCTTCCGGTTGGAGGAAGGGGAAACCTGGGACTGTCTATTTTTGGATCCGACCCGATCATCAACACCAATTTGGCCTTGACCAAGTCGTTTGGATTTGCAAACGGAGACAGATTCGTGCGTTTTCGTGCGGAGTTTCAGAACCTGTTTAACCATCCGCTTTTTGAGCGCCCGGGAGACGTTTTCCCAACCGATGTCTTTGGCAAGATCGTGGACACCCAAAACAAAGGCCGGGTGATCCAGTTCATGCTTCGGCTGGAGTTATAGGCCGGTGTCGGCTAGGAGGTGGATTAGGCCACCTGAAACTGGGAAGTCAGGCGTTTCTCACCCCACTCGATGATCAGCTGCACCTCGTTTCCCCGGCCTTCCAGCCTGATTGTCAGAAACTCTACGGGGGAATCCAGCTGACTCATGGAGGAAGAGGTTTGGGCCACTATCTGCTCCGGCGCAGGCTTCCGACCGGCATCGGCAGTCGCCACCACCAAAGACCAGTCATCCTGGCCCGCAAAGTGAGCCACCAGGGTGTATTTCCCCTTGGCAACCTTTTGCTTTCCCAGCAAGAGCTCAACGTCTGTGGTCAAGGTTGTAGTGCCATCGGCACCCAATCGCCAGTAATTTCCGGGTTGTATCATTGAGAAAAGGTCGCGGCCTTGGGCGGCCGGCCTGCCATAGTTGATGGTCACAGTGCCTCCTTCGACATCCAGCGTGGCGACACCATCTTTATTGTCATGGCCTAAACCCACCCACCCGGAAAGAGACACGCCAAGTATCAGGAAAACCGTCCAAAGATTTACTTTCATCACTGCCACCTCCAAAACGCTACGATAGCCTCTTCCAGCGGAGAAGGCAACCTGCACAGTCCGGTGAGTTTCCCCGGCGGTCTCAATGGCACATGACGCAGTTTTCCAACTGGGTCAGGCGGTCAAACTGGTGGGAGTGCATGCGAACGGGAAGAAATTCCGGATGGCAGGTGCCGCAGCGCTGCTGGCGCTCCAGGACTAGATGGTGAACCAGCTTGAAATGGCTGTAACCGGGGGCGGTGGCCGACATCAGATCAGGCAGGAGATGACATCTCAGGCAGGCTTGGTTGGCCGCCTCCCGATCGGGATCGAAAGGGACACGGCTGGCGGAGGACCTGTTTGGAAGGGATTCGGATGTCTGGATCTGAAGATCCTGCAGAACAGTCTGAGCGGCCACCCGTCCAGTCACAATGGAAGGACCCAGAAATGTACCTTCCAGTCCCGCCTTTCCGTTGACGCCTCCGAACCCCGTGAGTTCTCCCACCGCGTACAGTCCGGGTATGGGGTCTCCCTGACGGTCCAGAACCCGACAGGATAGATCGATGAGCACGCCGCCCATGCTTTTGCGTGTCACGGGAAAGGTCAGTAGGGCATAGAAGGGAGGCTTCTCGATTTTTTGTGCT
>JAUXKG010000225.1 GCA_030624355.1 Acidobacteriota bacterium | reverse complement strand
GCTCCTCGGCGTACTGCAAGAGTACGCCTGCGGGGCCCTTCGTTGCCCGCCTTGTCATCGCGGCGCCTGCGGCACTTCGTCACGACAACCTATGCATAACCCGGGCTCGCCAGACAGTTTCTAGCAATTCCTTAAGATGAAAGGTTCTGGATTCAGTAGAGGAGATATTGCTCGCGTTTAGCTTTGAATTCCTGGAGTCGGATCTTCCAGCGGTCCAGGATTTCTGCAACAGGACGCTCCTGTTGCAGAGCCTCGCGGATCCAACTATTGCCCGCCAGTCGGTCGAACAGATCCTTTTTGAAGGTGAGTTTCTCAGGATGGAGTTTACCCACCTCAGAGAGCAGATGCAGCAGCGCCACCAGGGGCTGCATCAGGTTTCGGTCGAGGACTTCCATTTCAAGACCCCGGCACAATTCATTCTGGTACTTGGAGGAGGAGGGCACACGGGTTTGAAGGTGAAAGCGAACTCCGGGCAGACTAAGTCGGCTGAGTCTTTCCGCCAACTGTTGATGGTCCAGCCAGGGGGCACCAATAAACTGAAAGGGCTTTGCGGTCCCGCGCCCTTCTGACAGATTGGTTCCCTCGATCAGGCAAAATCCGGGATACAGACTGGCGGTAGTCAAGGTAAGCATGTTGGGGGAGGGAGGAACCCACCGAAGCTCCGTCTGATCATACCACTGCTCACGACTCCATCCGCTAAGGGGAACCACTTTCAGTTCGCAGCCAAGTCCATTTTCTTGATTGAACAGGTGGGCTAACTCGCCGGGAGTCATCCCATAGCGAATGGGCAGTGGATGGATGCCTACAAACGATTCTTTTCCCTGGATTAAAACCGGACCTTCGACTCGCGTTCCGTCGATAGGATTCGTTCGGTCCAGAACGATAAAAGGAATGCCATTTTCGGCTGCCGCTTTCATGCTTAGATACATTGTGGAGATGTAGGTATAGAAGCGAGCTCCCACATCCTGAATGTCATAGATGAGGACCTCAACCTGTCGTAGCATTTCGGACGTGGGTGAGAGGGTATCACCGTACAGTGAGTGGACATTGCCGAAGCTGGAAAATTTCTCTCCTGCCGGAGTCTTTCCCAGCAGACCGTGCTCGGGAGCAAACAAGGCAATTAACGTCACTTCGGGATGATCTTCGAGAAGATCAACAGTTGATTTGGATTCTGAATTGAGGCTCGTGGAATTGGTAATCAGTCCGACCTGCTTTCCACGGATCCACTCAAAATAAGGTGCCTCGAAGACCCGATCGGCTCCTAACCGAACCGGACTCGCCGGGACCAGGGTGTGGATGCAGAGAAACAGAGCAGGAATGGTCAGGCAAATTTTCATTTACTCAATTGTTCAAGCTGTGTAGATCACGATTTCAAGTCGTAGAGTGCACCGAACTTGTCTTCAAGATAATCCAGGAAACGACTACTGTTGAGAGCTTCACCGGTACTCTCCTGAATCAGTGTCGGAGCTTGTACGGTTTTTCCGCGCTGATGGATTTTCTCCCGCAGCCATTCCCGTAAGGGGTACAAGCGGCCGGCACGGAAATGCTGCGACAGTTCCGGAATCGATTTTTCTGCCGAGTCAAATATCTGGGATGCGTAGACCGTTCCCAGCAGGTAAGTCGGGAAATATCCGATTAAGCCCTGGGACCAGTGAGTGTCCTGCAGCACTCCTTCAGCCGGATCGGAAGGTACGATTCCGAGATAATCACTTGTCTTCTGATTCCAGGTGTTCTCCAGATCTTCGACCTCCAGATCTTCCTCGATGAGCAATTTCTCTATCTCATACCTCAGGATGACGTGAAGGCCGTAGGTCACTTCGTCAGCTTCGACCCGGATAAAGGTTGCCTCCACTCGATTGATAGCATGTACGAAGTCGTCAAGCGAAACCTGATCTAGCTGGCCAGGGAAGGTCTTTTGAAGTCGAGGTCACCAATATTCCCAGAAGGGGCCGTTTCGTGCTACCTGGTTTTCCCACAGGCGCGATTGAGATTCGTGAATGCCAAGAGAAATGGCATCACAGGCCGGCAGACCGTAACGCTCCGAATCCAATCCTTGTTCGTAGAGGGCATGGCCTCCTTCGTGAATGATGCCGAAGAGTGAAGCGGTAAAATCCTGTTGGTTGTAACGAGTAGTGATCCGGACATCCAGCGGCGATAGCCCCGTACAGAATGGATGGGGTGAGCAGTCCAATCGACCGGCATCCCACTCAAATCCCATCGCGGTCAGGACCGCGCGGCCAAAGCTCTCCTGACGGGAGATCGGGAAATCGCCCGTCTGGAAATTCTGAGAAGGATGTTTCCCCGAGGATTGGATTCTCTCAAGCAGGGAAGTCAGTCTGGGTCTAATGGTTTCGAAGAGATCATCCAATTCGTGTACAGTCATTGCGGGTTCATACTCATCCAGCAGCGCTTCATAGAGGGATCCCGAAGACTGAAGGCAGCGGGCTTCTTCGCGCTTCAGCTCAACAACCTTTTTCAACCAGGGAGCGAATGTGGGGAAGTCCGAGTTGCTCCGTGACACCACCCAAACCTGGTATGCCAGAGAGGTGGTTTTTGCCAATTCACGAACCAATGTTTCTGGAACTCGGACCGCCTTGTCGTATTGGCGTCCCATCTCCCTGACGCTGGCCCGTTGCCAGAGATCCAGGTCCGCCTCTTTCAATTGCTCAAGGGTTTCTCCCATTTTTGGGCTCGTCAGTCGCTGATGACAGACTGCCGCTAGAGTGGATAGTTGACCCGCGCGAAGAGGAGATGCAAGCGGGGGGATCATCGTTTCCTGATCCCAAGTCAGGGTGTTGAGAACGCTGCACAGTTCAGCCAGTTCTCGGGCTTGTTCTTCAAAGGCTTGGTAGGTGTGGTTCATGTTGTCGGATCATTTCTTGTCCGAATTCGAGTTATACTACCATGTGAGTCTGCTCTGAGGCAGAGCAGATCCAACCCGTCTTGTGTGGGTCCTGTGACCCCTGGAGATCGGCAATGTTTTGGAAACTGCTGACCCCGTTTCTGTTTCTTTCTCTGGTACAGGCCCAGGTGTTGACTTCCGGCAGCCCTCAGGAGGTGGGGATGTCGGGTGAGCGTCTCTCCCGTATCGATGGAATCGTCCACTCGGCGATCGAAAGAAATGAAGTGCCGGGAGCCGTGGTCCTGGTGATGCGAAGAGGAAAGATTGTTTATCGAAAGGCTTTCGGTGATCGGGCACAGGTTCCGGTGAGAGAGCCCATGACAGAGGACACCATCTTCGACGTGGCCTCATTGACGAAGGTCATGGCAACTGCGACCTCCATTATGATTCTGGTCGAGGATGGGAGAGTGTCCCTGTCCGATCCCGCGTCCAACTACCTCCCCCGCTTTGCGAAACACAACAAAGGCTCCATTACTCTTCTGCAGTTGTTGACACACTACACAGGGCTGCGTCCCGATCTCGACCTGAACGATCCATGGCAGGGCTATGAGACCGCTATGGAAAGAGTCTACCGGGAGCAGTTGCTGGTTCTTCCGGGAGAAAAGTTCATTTATAGTGACATCAACTACTTGATCCTGGCTGAGATCGTTCGGCAGGTGACTGAAGAGCCGCTGCACGTGTTCAGTTCAAGGCGCATTTTCAAGCCGTTGGGAATGTCAGAGACGGGTTTTATGCCGTCTAGTGAGCTACAGGTCCGAATCGCTCCCACCGAGTTTAGGGAGGGGAGGATGTTGCGCGGAGAGGTCCATGATCCGACGGCCTCCCGGATGGGAGGAGTGGCCGGTCATGCGGGGCTGTTTTCGACTCCGGATGATACTGCTCTCTACGCTCAAATGATCTTGAACCGAGGGAGGTACAGAGGGGTGCGAATTTTGTCACCCCTTTCCGTACTCAAGATGAGCACGCCGCAGTCTCCTGACGGAGAACAGGACTGGCGTGGCATCGGCTTTGACATTCGAACTCCCCTGAGTGCCAACCGTGGAGATCTCTTTCCGATCGGGTCATTCGGTCACACAGGTTTTACCGGAACGTCACTCTGGATCGACCCTTACAGTGAGGTGGCTGTCCTTATCTTTACCAGCCGACTGCACCCGGATGGGCAGGGAAACGTGACACCCTTGCGCAAGAGAGTCGCCTCGGTGGTTGCGGCTTCCCTCATAGAGACTCCCTCGCTGAGGAAGCATTATTGAGGTATCTGGTTTGTTGGTGCCAGACTGTTGCTAGCCGATTTCACGGCTCGGACGAATGGGCACCCGGTCGTGAGACATTAAATGTCCCAGCGTTGTCCAGTTTGTAACTCTCCTCTTTGGACCGATCCTCTTTTGACACCGACCAGACTAAAGTGTCCCCGCTGCGGGGCAGATTTTCGTCCGACGGTTCCCTGGAGATATCTTCGAATCTTGTTGCTGTTGGTGGTTGCCTTTGCCTTGTTGGCGATCGTCTTTCTATCCGAAACGCACTTCTGGGTGTTGCTTTTTCTTATCGGGTTGACTGTGTTTTTCTGGTTCCTTCCGCGTTTTATCGATTTGGAGAGGATCTCAGGTGAGTTGACGACTCCGGAAGGACCCATGGATACAAGCCAGTTGAGGCTAAAGCTGAAAGACGATAACCAGGACCGGATGGAGACGCTGGATGAAGAACAGAGTTTTCGGAGATTTGTATACCTCCTGATCTCTGTGATCCTGCTGTTACTATTCGTTGTCAGTCTGGTGAAGGGTCTCTGAGCGAAGATTGGGAATCCGTGCCCGAGAGGTGCCGTATTTTTTCAATAACCGGTCCGTTGGCTGGAGGAAAGTTGAACTGATCAAGTTGCCCCGGTGAAACCCACAGTCCCTTTCCCAGCAGTTGAAGATCAAGAGGAATGAGGAAAAAGTGGATTCGCACTTTCCTTTCCGGGTAGACATGATCCTGAACAAGGATGGGCTGCTCCGGGCATTCCTTGAGTTCAATCCCCAGTTCTTCCCGTATTTCCCGCACCAGCGCCTGAGCCGGGAACTCGTTTGCCTGAAGCTTGCCCCCAGGGAACTCCCAGTAACCTGCAAGATGATCAGCAGTCTCTCGCTTTTGAATCCAAACCTTGCCGCCGGCGGTCAGGATTGCTGCCGCCACTTCCATC
>JAUXKG010000253.1 GCA_030624355.1 Acidobacteriota bacterium | reverse complement strand
TAGACAATGTTTCCACCCAAGAGGGTCAGGATGATCGGGATCTCAGCAATTTCATCTTCGGGCACCGTCATGTAATCCCTGTCCATCACCACCAAGTCAGCCAGTTTCCCGGGCTCGATACTTCCAAGTTTTTCTTCATCTCCTGTGTAGTAGGAAGACCACAAGGTGGACATCCAAAGAGCTTCTTGCCGACTCACTTTTTCACTTTCATTCCAGATCCGCCCTTGATCATCGTCCTGGCGTGCGATGGCGTGCTGGATTTTGTATAGAGGTCTTCCCAGGGGTGCGTCACCGCTGTCCGATTCCAAAGAAGGTCTGAGTCCTGCCTCGATGTAACTCCTGATGGGCAACATCTCGTTGGTTCGATCGGCCCCAAACATGTACCGAAGGTTGGTAATGTTTTGTTTGGTAAACAGAAACCAGGGTGCAATGCTGGGAATGACACCCAGTTCTTTCATTTTCTGGATTTCCTGAGGTCGAACCTGCAGGAGATGGTCCATGGTTAGCCTCTGAGTCTGACTCTTGACCACCGGATCGTTCTGGGCCTCTTCGACAATCTTCAGGAATTCGTAAGCGGCCCGATCTCCAATGACGTGTGTATTGGGGACGCTCCAACCGTAGCGCAGTGCCTCCAGCAGACGCGCTCGCAGCTGGGCCAAGCGAGGCAACTGGCTTTCCTCAAGCTCCTGGTCGTTCATTGCTCCCGGCAGGGGTTGAAGTCGTGGAGAAAAAGACCAGACTCCTCCACCCATCGGAGAAGGTCCAATGGAAAGCCCCCCAGCGAAACCCGAGATCCGCAGCAGATCGTCTCCGATATCGCTCAGATTTCCTACCTTCTTGGGGTCGAGTTCTCCGGGAAATGACACCCGCCATCTCATCGTCAGCTCGTCCCTGGACCACATCTCACGGACGGCAGAAAAGTGGCTCGGCTCAATGCGGGTGACCACCAGGGTCAACCCCCAGCTATTGGCAAGCTGCTGCCGCCTCTTATGCCAGACCATTTGCTCCTCGATGGGGACGTACCACTCTAAGAGGTCGTCAATGGTCTGCTGCACTCGCGTCCTATCGATATCGACTCCTCCATCTTTGGGACGGCCCGGCATGCGGGGAGGGATTTTAGCCCATTCGAGGGCGAGACTATTGACGGCCCAGGACTCCAGGCGGATGGGGTTACTGATGATGACTGGATTTTCGGGTGAAATCGCATCCAGCTGATCCATTCGCATCTCAGAGATGATCTGGCTCATTTCCAGCCGGGCAATCAACCACACTAATTCGCCCGGCGGTGTGACATCGACGACCTTCTTCACATCCCGAAGCGCCATGTCCAGATCGTCCCACCAGAGGGCGGCTCGAATGACTCTGCCTTCCCAGTTGATATTTTTTGCCTGCAGCAGATAATCGCGCATGGCGTAGTCATCCAGGTGGTAGTGGGTGTCAAGAAGGCCCGGTGTCACGGTTTTCCCTTCCAGGTCAATTCTCTGGGTCCGAGGTCCGGCCATGGCCAGAATCCTACTGTTTCTGCCCACCGCTAAGAACTTCCCGTCGCGAATGGCAACTGCCTGGACAATGGTGAATTGCTCATCGGCAGTCAGGATTTTGCCGTTGTGCAAGACGGTGTCCGGATAGGCAATGACTTCGGGAGGAAGACTGGCCTGTGAAAGGACACTCCTCCCACTTGTGAGGGCGATCGAAAGGATAAGGAGGCCTCTTAAGAGAGTTCCAATCATCATGTTTTCTCCGCTTAGTTTTTTCTTTCTGCTATGTTTTTTCGAAACAAGTTTTCAGGCTATGGTCGTTCAGTTGAACTTTGGTGTTCTAACGCTGGTTGGAAGTTACTCAAAATTCAGGCATTCTCAAAGGAGCGCCTGACTTTTTAAGTTCGGCTACAAATTCCGCACGGATGCGGGGATCTTCATCCTTGTAGTCAATTTGGGGAGGGGAGCCGCCGTTCCCGCCATCCTCATTCATCCCCCGCGGTGTTCCTCCCCGAATGGCGAGATATCGCACGGTTTCAGTACTGGTGTTAAAGTGCTGATGGTACCAGAGACCTGGAGGCACGGCCACCAGACTTCCGGTGCGCCAATTGACCCTCTTCCGATCCTCGAATTTGCCATCTTCCCAAAAAACGGAGTACCCGTGCCCGGACACGATGAACAACAGCGGACCTCCCCCGTGCTGGTGGCCTTTCCGGTAGACACCCACTGGGAATTCCGACATGTGGGTGACCAGAACGTTGTTGCCGCCCATCAGCCATTCAATTTGACCGGCCCCCACTCCCCGGTAAGGACGAGGTGTGATGGCAACCTGTTTTAGGTCTGAGACAAAGTTTCTGTACCAGTAGCGGTCCGTCTGAACTCCTAAATTCTGGGTCTTCAGATTGACGTTTTCTCGAGCAAAATCCTCCTCGGAATTATAGCGGTCACGAAAAACGTAATTGGAAGAGTAGGCAACTTCACGGTTTCCAAAGGCGCCAATCATCACGGGGGCTGTGGTGACCATCAGAATGCGTAGTGGGGTATTGCCGGAATTAAAGTGTTGATGCCAGGCGTTGAGGGGCGTGGCAAAGAAACTTCCCTGTTGCCAATCCAGTCTCTGAACCCTTCTTCCTTCTTGCTGCAGTTCCGTATAGCCTTTCCCGGAGAGGACGACCTGTACCTCCTCGTAGAGATGTCGGTGTCTTTTCACGCTCCCTCCAGGGGGAATTTCTAGAACCAGGATCTCCCGCTGCAGGGCCCTTTTTCGAGCAAAGTCAGTGAAACGAATATAGGCCACTGGAACACCCATGTGTTCCCAGAAATGCACCGGTACTGTCAAGAGGTCCTCAACCTGATAATCCTCGATGACGGGAAGTTCTTGCTTGAGCCGTTCGATCCAGCGGTCATAGTAGGAGCCTTCTCCATACACCAGATCGCCTTCGCTTAACGATCCCTGGACTTCCACATTCCCTCTTAATTGATTCTCGTACTGTTGCTTGATCTTCTCCAACTCCTCTGGGCTGGGCTCCTGAAGTGGCAGGAAGAACCCCATGACGAGCGTTAGAGACAGCAAAAGAACGCTGACCTTGACCCATTTACGAACCATGTTCCCTCCTCTTATCCAAAAGCTTTCATCCCATCTCCGGGCACTCTGGCTGGGCTTGGGTTTACTGTGACTCTCTTTCAAAAACGACTTTTCCGCCCACGATGGTCATTTCGATAGCAATGTCGCTAATCTCATCCTCGGGAACCGTCATGTAGTCTCTTTCCAGGACCACCAGGTCGGCCAGCTTCCCAGGCTCGATGGAGCCCAGTTTGTCGCCGTCTCCGACCGTCTCGGCGGACCAGTTCGTCGACATCCACAGGGCCTCCTGGCGGGTGACCCTCTCATCGGGGTTCCAGACCCGGCCGTCTTTATCGCCCTTGTGAGTAATCGCCTTCATAATTTTCCATAGAGGTCTCCCGCCGGGATCCCACCCTCCATCGGCTTCCAGAGAAGGTTTGATCCCGGCCTTGATGTAACTCTTCATGGGCAACATCTCATTGACCCGATCCGCCCCATACATGTAGACCGTGTTACTGATAGTCTGTTCGGTGAGTACAAACCAGGGAGAGATACTGGGCATGACGCCCATTTCTTTCATCTTCTGGATTTCTTCCAGGCGAACTTGGGGTAGATGGTCTATGGTCAGCCTTTGATTGGAACTTTTCACCACTGGGTTACTGATTGCCTCTTCAACGGCACTCAAGAACTCGGCAACCGCGAGATCTCCACTGACGTGGGTGTTGGGGACACTCCACCCATAGCGCAGAGTTTTGATCAAGTTTTCTCGGCGTTCCGGTGGGTAACTCCTCAGCCTGGCTCCCTCTGCCCGTCTCTGAGAGAGGCCGGGCAACACCCGTTGGGGCTGCTGGAATGACATCATCGGCCCCCCAATGGCATTGTTGCCTAAGGCACCCGCTGGGCCTCCCGTGATTCTCAGGAAGTCATCTCCGATATCGGTCATATTGCCTACCTTGCTGACATCAATCTCACCGGGAAAAGAGACCCGAAATCGAACCGTCATCTCCTGGCTCAGCCACAGCTCCCTCAAAGCTGAAAAATGGCTGGGCCGAATGCGTGTCTCCACTAGAGTCAGGCCCCAAGAATTGGCCCACTTCAGCCTGTCTCGAAGCCAGGGAAGCTTCTCCTCGATCGGAATCAGCCAGCGCAGAACCTTGCCCCCGAAATAGTTGGCCGCCTGACCAGAAATACGGGCTGACCCATCACTTGACAGCCCGGGCATGCGGGCGGGAACCTGGGCCAGTTCCAAGGCCTGACTGTTGACCACTACCGGGGTCTGGACGCCGACATTGCCGCAGATGGCAACCGGATTGTGGGGAGAGATCGCGTCCAGTGCTTCCAAGGTGAAACCGTCGAGCCAGTTGTAAGGCCAGTCATCGCGGGCAATGAGGTAAATCCATTCTCCGGGCTGGGAGGCTTTCACCGCCTTATCAATGTCTCTTATGGCCATGGCGGCGTCCTTCCACCACAGCGCGGATCTGAGGATTTCCCCTTCCCAGTCGATCCCTTTGCCCAGTAAAAGCAGGTCGCGGATTGCGTAGTCGTCAAGGTGCATATGGGTATCCAGAAATCCGGGGACGACAGTCTGACCTCTCAGATCAATTTCTTGAGTTTCCGGGCCCGCCATGGCCAGAATTCTGGCGTCTCGGCCCACGGCTAAGAACTTGCCATCCCGAATGGCTACTGCCTGGACAATGGTGAACCTGTCATCGGCTGT
>JAUXKG010000444.1 GCA_030624355.1 Acidobacteriota bacterium | reverse complement strand
TTGAGCGATCTCCAGGTGGCAGTTGGTGCTCTCAGGAATGAAGTGCAGCAGACAGTTCAAGATCCTGACGCTTTTCATGTGGAGTTCGAGAAGCAACGACGTGCACTGTTGAAAGGAATAATTGAGAGGAAGTTGATGGTGCAAAAGGCCGACGAGCTTGGGTTGGCAGGGGGGATCGACCTGGATGTTGCAGCAGCTATGGAGGAGAATCGCAAACAAGCCGGTATCCCTACTTTGGAAGTTCTGGATCAGTATCTTCGTCAACAGGGCTCATCCTTGAACCAATATCGAGAAAACTTGAAGCAAAGGATGATCATAGAGACACTGCTCCAGCAATCTGTCTATTCCAGGCTGACGCTTCTGACTACTGAAATTGAAGCCTATTACCGGGAACATATCGATCAGTTCACACAGCCTGGAGAGGTTGAGCTCAAGGAAATTTTGCTCCTGACGGAGGGAAAGAACCTGGAGGAAGTGCGCAGGATGGGCGAAGAGGTTCTCTCCAAGCTGGGATCGGGTGCCTCCTTTGAGGATATGGCCAGGCAGTACTCCGATGGTCCCACCGCTGCGCGAGGCGGCGACATCGGCAGTTTCAAGAGAGATGCCATGGCAGACCAGATCGGAGAAGTCGCTTTTCGGTTGGCGGAAGGCGAGCTCAGCGAAATCATTGAGACCAACTACGGGTTGCAGATCCTCAAAGCGGTGAGCAAGAAGGAAGCCAAGGAGCAGCCTTTGGAGGAAGTGCGACAGGAAATTGCAAGGGCACTCTACCAAGTTAAAGCGGAACCCGGGTTAAAGGACTACTTGGAGAAACTGCGAGAGGAAAGCTATGTTTACATCGCTCCCAAATACAAAGATGAATTCGATGTGGAGGGGCTTTAGCTCGAAGGTTTTACACTAACTCGTAGTGAGGAGCCGCAGCAGAGGGAGTGTAAGGAATGCGCGGGCTTTAGGGCTAAAGGATCAGAGCAGGCACACATCCATCTCTTGTGCCGTGCCATTGGAGTCTCGGACCTGACTCCGTACTCGGGTGGAAGGCCTGCTGGCCTTTCTGGTGCCCTCGATTTGTGAAGAACCATTCCTGGCTTCTTCCAACCGATCATGTGGAGGGCTGTTTAGCCGTTGGACAAAAGTAGTTAGCTTCTCTTCCTCACCGTCAAAATACTGATCAGCGAACTCCTGAACCAAAAAAGACAGGACCCCGAAGCGCCTAACACGAGGACGGTAGTAATAGGCCTTGCCCCTCTTCACTCGTTCCAGGCTCCCTTTTCTGGCCATCTTATCCAGCAACGTCATTACCGTCGTATAGGCAACGGACTTCTTGCTACGGAGAACCTTGAGGACTTGACTCACTGACAGAGAAGAGGTGCCGTTCCACAAGATCTGGATAATCTCGTATTCAGCCGGCGTCAGCTGCTCGGGACATTTCACCAAGGACAGTATAGTCTCAGGGGCCGTCCTTTTTCTGTGTCTGAATGGAACTTCTCAATCCATCGCCCGGTCGCGGCGGCGTTTGAACACCCAGGACACTACGATGCTGATCAGGTAAAGAGCGACCATGGGACCGCTCCAGAGGAAGAGGTTCAGGGCATCGGCGGTAGGTGACACGACGGCCGCTACTATGATGATCAGAAGAAATGCGTAGCGAAAATTTCTCCAAAGGAATCCAGGTGTGACCAGACCGAACAGGGAGAGAAAGGCCACCAGCACCGGTAGTTGAAAAATGGCACCCATGCCCACCAGGATCAGTACTTCGAAGTTGAAGTATTCAATGGCACTGACCATGGGCGTGAAAAGAGCTCCGAATTCGTTGATCAGGAAATCCAGAGCGATGGGGAGGATGACGTAATAGGCAAAGGCACCACCGAAGATGAACAGGGCCGTGGAGGAGACAAGAAAGGGAATGGCGTAGTTCTTTTCTTTTCGATACAGCCCCGGAGCAATGAACAGCCAGACCTGCAGCAGAAGGAAAGGAGACGTCAGAAAAATCGACGCTACAAAGGAAACCTTGAGCCAAATTGAGAAGGGTTCCGTGGGTTTTATGAAAATCAGCTTGTCGACTCCTCCCACAACATCCGCTATCGGCACGGCCAGGAAGCGGAAGATCTCCTCCCGCAGAGTCCAACAGATGCAGAAGGCAACAACAATTCCCACGACGCTGTGCAGGATGCGCTTTCGCAGTTCATCCAGGTGTTCCAGAAACGTCATTCTGGCGCTCCGGTCACGCCCCCCATCGTCATCCGGTGTTTCATCTTGATCGCTTCCGTCGCCGGGTGGTGGCATTGGAGGGATGATGGGGGTTGAAGGTTCCAGGGCTGCCTCCTGGTCGTTTTCTCGATCCTCGGTCAGAGTAGAGGTTTCCGAGTCGTTCTCAGAGGGACTGTCGGAGGAGGGGTTACGAGGATGATCGCTCATAATCAGCTGCTGAAGCGACTGGGAAACAGATCATAGCGGGGAGCAGCTAGTCCAGATCCTGCTGAATCTTCCTGAGATCCTCTTCTTCTGACCGGACTTCTTCTTCCCAAGTCCGCTTGAGCTCGTTAGAAGCCTTCTTGAACTCCGCCAACCCCTTTCCCAAGGATCGACCAAGATCAGGCAGTTTTCGAGGACCAAAAACCAGCATCGCGACGATGAAAATGACAACCAGTTCGGGAAAGCCCAAGTTCCACATAGAGAGGTTGATCTCCTGTTTGCAGTCTATGCCACCAGTCCAACACAAGTCAACCGGGCCCTAGGCCGGATTATGTATAGGTTCTCGTCACGAAGCGCCGAAAGCGCCGGCCTGACAAGGCGCGCGACCGAGGTCCCCGCAAGCGTACTGTAGGGT
>JAUXKG010000263.1 GCA_030624355.1 Acidobacteriota bacterium | reverse complement strand
GTCGAGGTCATGACGGGTTGGTTGGCGACCTTCCTTCAATCTCTCAGGATGGTAACCCGCGGCAAGAATCCACTCCCCCTCGGGTACCTGCTTTACCCGCTGTGACACGAGCTCCTTGATGTCGTCGATCGATTTCACCATCTCCGGCCGGACGTTGATCCACTTCCGCTTGGGGGAGTTGGTCATGTGGATGTGGTTCTCAATGAACCCGGGCATTGCCGTGCGACCCTTGAGATCAATCACCGTTGTTTGCGGACCAATGAACCTTTCAACCTTTGCCCTTGATCCTACAGCTGCGATCCGATTACCTCTGATCGCCACAGCCTCCACGATCTCATTGCGGGCATTGACTGTGATGACCTTGCCGCCGACTAGAGCGACGTCAGCAGGAGATGCGAACAGATCTGCCATCTGAACAGCCATCTCCAGTGCCGGAACGGCGGTTACAGCAGCCATTCCTGTCCCGCTCCGCTCCAGAAATGAACGTCTTGAATGGGGTTTCATCTTATTAGCTCCTCAGGGTGGAAAGTTTTGTTTACCATATACAATTTTCCACTCTATTGGAAGGAGGGCTAGAACCCACTTAGGACCCCATCCCCTTCAACAACCGCCGGGGGAGGGTGGCCTATCTCCTACCCGGCCTGGCCATCTCATGGGAGATAGGAATGAGTGCCGATCTTTATCCTAGACTACCCTGGTTTAGCTCAAGTTGACTTTCCTACTACGTCAGGCCTGTGGAGTTTCCACCATCGAAGGGCATGGATCTCATCCCACGGTCTGTCCAACTTCATCTCGCCCAGCATCGACCAAAGCTGGGACGCGCTTCTTGGCCGGTTCTTCGGTGCCTTTTCGAGGCATGCCATGATGACCCTCTCAAGGTCTTTAGGAATATCTATCTCAGATACCATTGAAGGGGGCTTTGGTTCAGTTTGAACATGGTGTATGACCATCTGTGCCGGACTTTCAGCCTCGAATACCAGCTTTCCCGTCAACAGCCAATAGGCCACGCAGCCAAGAGAATAAATATCCGCTCTCCCATCCACTTCCAAATCTTCAAGGGCGAGTTCCGGTGCAATGAATGCCGGGGTTCCTGTTGTAAAGCCTTGAGCTGTGAGCCGGGTGGCGTCTTTCCCAAAAGTCACCTTGACCATTCCGAAGTCAAGCACTTTCAAAAAATCGTAGTCCAGACCGAGCTTGCAGGCGTACAGATTGGCCGGCTTGATGTCCCGGTGAACCAGGCCAGCTTCATGAGCTTCGCTCAGCGAACGGCACGCCTGTCGTAAGAACATCACAGTTCGCTCGGGGGGTAGTGGCCCGAATTTTTCCACCATAAGGTCCAGATCCATTCCCGTGAGCAGTTCCATCACATAATAAAACGAGCTGTTCTCGGTAACTCCAAAATCATAGAGCTCTACGGTGTGGGGAGAACGAAGGTTGGCCGTAGTTTGAGCCTCCCGCTGAAATCGTTTTACCACCGACTCCCGCTGGTCGGTGTTCCCGAGAGCTTCTGTCCGAATCACTTTGATGGCCGCAGGGCGTGCCAGCAGTTGATGATGTGCTAGCCACACCTCTCCCATGCCACCCATACCCAGCTTTTTCACGAGTCGATAGCGGTCCAGTGCAATTTCACCCTCAAGGAATGATTCATCGATCTCCAGTAGACGCCCATCGGCGCCCATAACGGCACGCTCGATCACGCTCTCAAGTTCTCTGATATTTCCCGGCCAGCTATACATCTCCAGGCGTTTCATCGACTCTTCTGTAAGACCGTCTACCGTCTTGTCCAAAGAACGCGCGTGCTGTTTCACGAAATACTCCACCAATACAGGGATGTCCTCTCGTCGTTCCGCCAGTGGGGGCACACTCACCTGCTCCTGGATCAAGAGTTGGTATAGGGTAGGATCAAAATTATGCTCCCCAGCAAGGTCGCGCGATGTGGAGGCAATCACCCGCACATCCTGACTGGGTTCTTCTCCGAGTTCTCGCCAGCGTCGAAGTTTCAGAACAACTTCGGCTAGTCGTTTCTGCGTGGCAGGGGAAAGCTCATTGACGCCATCGAGATACAGAGTGCCACCATCGGCCAGGGCAAACCGCCCACTCTTCGATATGGCACTGGGCTGGCTGTTCGGGGGTACTGTCTCAAATAGTCTCGGCTGTCCGCTGGTCTGTACGGCTGCACAATGCACATGGATAAAGGCCCGATTTGCTCGGGTGGATTTGTGGTGAATCGCTCGGGCAATTGCTTCGTGACCCACGCCGGGAGAACCCCTGATTAACAGTGGCTTATCTGTATCCGCGTATCGTCTGATTTCTTCCCACAGTCTCCCAACTACAGGACTTTCTCCAAGCAAAGAACCTTCTACTCTCTCCTTAGCCTCTTCCAGTAGTGCCTGGGCGACCTTGAGTTCATGCTCCAGTTGGGCTAGCGTTGTTTCCAATGTTTCGTTCTTCTTATTGAGATCTTCTGTAGTTCGGATCAGGGAGTATGCCATTCCCACATGTAATGCATATACAGTCCCGAGAGCCGTTAACATTGTCTGGTCTGTTTCTTGTTGAACAGGCCCCATCACAAACAAAATAGCTCCTATATTCTTTCCTTTCACGCTGATCGGGAGAACCAGTAGGGTTTCCGGATGGCCTTCAAAGAGCCACTGGGTGAGACTGTCTGTTTTTCCTTGAAAATGGGCGCAGGGGTCAGTGAACCACTGCACACCGCGCTTCATGAGAATGTGTCCCAGGTTGTCTTTTCCTGCCGTATAGTGGGATTCCTTTGTTGTTCCAAATTTACCTTTCTCAAACTGTCCTGCAATTTCAAAGCTGTCTTCTCCGGTACGAATCAAGATGCACATGCGCTGGAACGGAATGAGCCAGCGGGCATTCTGACAAACAGAGGGCCAAAAAGAGTCAAAACGCTCTTCACTGGAGAAGCTAAGAATGGCTTCATACAAGGTCCCCAAAGTAAGAACAGAAATTTGCGACTTACTTTCCTTTTTCGGCCCAAACATTGCACCCTTCGTCACAATTACTCTTCTCCCTCGACGAGAATTCGACTCACTATTGTCCAGGTGTTGAGAAGGTTTTCAGCGGCAGCCATCATTGCTACTTCCATAATCTCTCCATCATTCAGTCCGTAGTCCTGAAGGGTTTGAAAATCGTCATCGGTGACTGATTTCGGATCTCGTGAAGTCTTGAGAGCAAACTTGAGAATCGCCCGTTGTGTGGGTGGAATCGCTGCCAGTTCAGGGTCACTTGCGCAACTTTGGATGACCTCTTGTTCGACTCCCATATCCTCTAGCGCGTTAGTATGAAGGCGAGTACAGTAGCGACAATCATTTTGCATGGCAATCGTCATAGAGATCATCTGCTTGAGCGTTGGAGGAAGGAGTCCCTGTAAGATGGTTTTATCGGCGAGCATTAAGATTGCGGCAAGAAAATCCGGACGTTCGGACAGGGAAGTAACCAAATTGTTAGGGATGCCTTCCTCGCTACCAACAAGACCAGCCTCAATCGCTTTTTTGTAAAGTGACTTCAGTTCAGGATCATCTGGATGTTTGACCTGCTTAAATCGTGACGTCATTTCTCCTCCTGTTCAAGTACCACACATCCCAACAGCGAGCATTCCGGTTCCTAGTTGTCCTGGCAATTCAGTATGTTGCGCTTAGCCCACCTCACTTCAACCATACCACTCCGTCCGAGTCGGCTGATCAACTCATAATGTCCCGTTGCTGACTTTCAGTCATGATTTCGAAGTGCCGGCTGGACCAGTACGCGGCTCTGCTGCCGACTTTCCCGCAAACACTTTATCGTAAAGTCACCATTGGGTAAGCTAATAACCCACCAAAGGAGGTGATCCAATGAGATCCCACCTAATTTTGCTTCTCCTATGCTCTTTCATCGTAACCATTGCTTCCTGCACTCCAGCGGCAGAGGAGCCTGTAGAGGAGGCAGCCACTCCCACACAGCAGGGCGATGAACTCTTCGTGCCGTCCCGGCCGGAGACGGTGACCTGGGGATGGTTCCCAATCGACCGTCCGCCCGTGCTGACCATTCAGTCCGGGGACACCGTTCGCATCGACAGCCTGTCGCACGCAGGCGCCACGCAGAATGAAGAGCCGGACACCTTTTTTAGGGCACTTGGCGTCGAGCCCGAGGAGATCCTGCAGGATGTGCGGGATTTCTGGGCGTCACGATCAGATCGGCCGAGAGAAGGTCGGAGCGTACACGTCATCACCGGTCCGATCTACATCGATGGCGCCGAGCCTGGCGATATGCTCGAGGTGCGTATCCTCGACCTGACCACCCGCGTGCCTTACGGAGTAAACAAAACGGGCCCAACGAGCGGCGTCTTTGGCGGCAGCTATCCGGGGACTCAGCCGGACGATGCGCCACTTGACATGACGCCCACACAACACCTGATCCGGACGGCCACCGTTGAAGGGCGGGAGGTCGCACTTTTCTCCCCGGATATTCACGTTCCATTGGCGCCCTTCATGGGCATCATGGCGGTCGCGCCGGCGGATCCCGTGGTGGGACAGCCCGGTGCAACGGTGCCCGGGGTCCAGAGCTCACGACCGCCAGGCCGGTTCGGCGGCAACATGGACGTCAAGGACCTGACGGCAGGCACGACGCTCTACCTCCCGGTCTTCCAGCCGGGCGCGCGCTTCTACGTCGGCGACCCGCACTCGGCGCAAGG
>JAUXKG010000139.1 GCA_030624355.1 Acidobacteriota bacterium | reverse complement strand
CATCAAGGGAAGGGATTTGACAGTATAGTCACACGGAGCGATGGGTCGCAAGTCAGACAGACACGGATTAACACGGATTAACGAACACGGATTAACACGGATTCGGAGGGTTGGCGACAATTCTTCTGTCAGTTGTCAGCGGCCACAGGCCATAGGTCAGTTGTCAGCCCTGTCACTCGACAATCGACACTCGACAATGGTCAGGGGTCGCCTTCTGCCAGCAGCTCCAGAACCATCTCGTTCCATCCCGAGGGCCCGGCAGTTTTGGCTTTGCGCAGACCCGGGACTGCATCTCCCAGTGGAGCCTGACTGTGTGGATTGGGAATCAGCACCGGGATGTCCACTTTCTGAAGCAGGCCTAAATCGTTCTGACTGTCCCCCAACCCAATCACCTGAACTGCTCGATCCGAATTAATCTGGTAGAGTTCGATCAGACTCTGCACTGCTGTCCCCTTGTCGCTGAGTCCGCTCAGGTGCAGGAATCTTCCTCCTCTGATTAGACGCAAGTCCTCCTCACGAGCCGCTTGTTCCAACGAATCGATATGGTCGCCGCCGCTCAAGACTCTGAAAGGAAGATCGAATTCACGTTCCAATGACCGCTCAGCCTGATCCAGGGGAAGTTCCGATGCTAGGGCCAGTTGCATAGCCGACATGTCATGGAAGGCCTCTATTTTCAGATGGTGCTGGGCGGATAGTCTGTCCAGAATTCGCTGGAGTTCAAGATAAGCTCGGCCCAGGGGAATCACCTGGAAGCTGTTTTGGTTCCAGGTCCCCGCCGGCAGAACGGAGAAGTAGTTCTTGGGAATGTAGATCCCTCCACCATTTTCAACAATGAAGGGATGTGCGTTCTTGATCTTCTCCCGAAGGTGGATCATCTCAGAGGCAGTCTTGCTGCTGCACAGGACCAGAGGAATCTTTCGCCTTTTCAATTCTTCCAGAGCCGCTCCGGCAGGAGAGTAGTCGTACGTCTGGTGGTCGAGCAACGTTCCGTCAAGATCTGTAATGACGATGATTTGGGCAGACATTTGAAGCCCTCCTCTCGGTAGGGGGCAGGGTCCGCTACCCCGGCATTTCGAAAGCCTCGTAATCGAAGCAGACAGCTGTCGCACTTACCACAGGCCAGTTCTTCATCCCTGTAACAAGACCACGTCAAATGGAGCGGAGCTTCCAGCTCCACACCTTTTTGAATAATTGCTGCCTTGTTGAGCTGGATCAACGGTGTCACGATCTGGATCGAGGTCTCTGGTCTGGTCCCCTCGCGAATGACGGCATTGAAGGCGTCGAAAAAGGATTGTCGACAGTCCGGATATCCTGAACTGTCTTCCTCTACCGCCCCAATGTAGATGCAAATAGCCCTCAGCACTTCTGCCCAACTGGTGGCAATGGACAACAGGTGGGCATTGCGAAAAGGAACATAGGAAATCGGAATGTCCTGACGATGCAGGTCTCCCGGAGGGACCGAAATTGAGGAATCGGTCAAGGCTGAACCGCCGATCTTACTAAGGTGTGTAATCTTGGCGACCAGCCGGTCACGGACCTGATAGTGGTCGGCAATCTCATTGAAGGCGTGCATCTCCCGGTTGCCAGTGAGCTGACCGTAGTTGACGTGCAGAAAAGCCAGCTCGAAGCCTTCGGAACGAGCCAAAGCCGCCGCGACACAACTGTCCAGACCACCGCTAACCATGCACACTGCCTGGGCCATACCGATGTGCTTGATTCTACATGAGAAGGAGGAGCCAGTTCGAGCTGCTCTGATAGAATGACCGCGGATGCCCGAAAGACACAAGACAGTGCGCCAGTTAACGCATGAGTTCTTCCTGTACTACCCGGACTATCAGTTCTGCAGGACCCTGGCCATTAACATAGAGAACAATGTGACGACCTACGAGAATGCTGTGGATATCCTGGCAAAGAAGAGCTGGGCCTCCATGGAGAATAGGGCTGAGATCGAGGAAAAGCTCGACCGTCGCACCGTTTTGATCAACCAACAACGAGTCCCCATCATGTCGCTTACTTTGAAGGATGTCATGAGTCAAGAGGATGCTGTTTTGAAGGAAGTTTTGGAGATCTACTTTAAGAATCCTTATGCTCATGGGCGAACCAAAAAGACTCGTTTCCTGCCCCGCCGGATTCGTACAATTTTCTTGAGTACCTTGGTCGGCCACGCCAAGAACCGTGGCTTGGATCTAGACTACGATGCTTATTTCAACATGCTGACCTTGCTGTAGACAGCACCTCCAAAGGAACTGGCGGCGAAGAGAACGAGTTCGTCACGAGGTAGTTGGATGAAGAAATCCGTTCTTATCATTATTTCGCTGCTTTTGTTGATTCTGGTTGGCTCAATGCTGCTCCTGCGGTCTTACAGGCTCGACCTGGTCCAGAACGTGGTGGTTACTGCGTTGATTCAGAAGGCTCCTGAGAACTACTCTCGACAGGACATTCATAGGACCTTTCAGGAAGCTCTTGGCAGGGCGGAAAGCAGAGCTCGGGAGCAGGCCTATCTGGAGCAACTGCTTCAAGTTTCGCAACGTCTTGAGAAAGTGCAGCAGCTCAGCAAGGAAGAGATTGATGAGCTGCTTGAATCCCTTGACGCTGATGAGAATGAGCCATTGTAGGACCTTCGAATTCAGCCAGAGTGCCTGTGCTAACATGAGTTTGTGCGTTGTCCCCACTGTGGAGATCAAACATCCGAAGGTCGGTGTCCGCGATGCGGAGCCCAGACGGGATCGGCTCAGGATCCAATCCGGTTCGATTTCAGCTCCCGGCGAGCTGCTGCTGACCTCTCGATTCGACAACACTGGCGTTCGGAACTGAAACGCAGGTTAAGTGAGCATTACGAAAGAAAACAGAAGCCCGATGAAGAAAGCCGGACCAAGAATAATCCCGGCACCTCAACTCAGAGGGCGGGTGGATCTGCAGGCGAGCGTCCTCTCTTTGACTATAGCCTGGCGGAACCTCGTGAAGGTGAATCCCGGCGCAAGATAGTCCGCTCGGCAAAACAAGGCAGAACAGCAGCACCAGTCGCGGAGAAACCGCTGATACGGGCTCCGGTGAAGCCACGTAGAAATTTTGAAACTCGTTCTCCCCGACAGAGAAGGTTGACGCTGCAAGTAGCGGCGGTTGGAGCAGAACATGCCCTCGCAATTGAGGCAGAGGAGGCGGATGAGCGCCAGAAGGGAGTCTCACGAGAAATTATTTTTTCGCGGCTTCTAGCGGGAATCATCGACCTTTCCCTACCCCTTCTGCTGGCAACTCTCTTCACCTTGACAGCATCGACGATTCTGAATTTTGATCTTCTCTCCTCCAGTTCAATTCAAGGCGGGGCCACCTTCTCACTCTGCTTTTACTTCCTTAATTCCTTTTTCTTTCTGGCCTTGAGTGGACAGACACCTGGAATGTACCTGACTGATCTTCGATTGGTTGGAGAAGACTCAATGGATTTTACTGCTCGATCCTTGTTTCTTCGCATAACCCTGTTTCTGCCAGTGTCTGCTACCGTAATCGGCCTTCTTTGGGGCATTTTCGATCCCTGGTGTCGGTGCCTGCATGATCGGCTTTCCGGAACGCGAGTCATCCCTAGTAGCCTGGATCATGCCTAAGTTGTCTACTGCAGTGCCGCAGACACGGATTGACACGGATTAACCAACACCGATTGACACGGATTAAGAAAGGTATCTTCTTCTCATTCGACACTCAACACTCGTCTATCGACAATAATCAGGGAACACGGATTGACACGGATTCGGAGGGTTGGCAACAATTCTTCTGTCAGTTGTCAGTTGTCAGTTGTCAGGCACTTCCCCTGTTAATTGTCAGTCGTCATCCCAGTCACTCGACACTCGACACTCGTCAATCGACATTGGTTAGTGGTCAGTTGTCAGCCGTTTGGTATCAATCTCCTTCAAGAACTGGCGAATCAGGGGTTTCAACCGCCGCCGGCATCGATATTCCACATCAGGATCGGAGAGAAAGACATTCACAATGAGAGACATGGTTTGGATGATTGTTTGTTCATTCGAGGAGTGGAACACCCCGTTTCGCAGATTCACCAGACCGCTTTTGAAGTTTTCCTCCTGGAGAAAGTACTCCAGAGGAAATTTAGTCAGTACGGCACCAAGGATGTTCATGAAGGAAGGGTAATTTTCCTCGTAGACGAGCAGAGGGACTAAATAATCATGGTAGAGCTGCCCGTCAGCCGAGCTACTCTGATTTACCAGGGAGTAGAGTCTGCTGGGACGCGGCTGCCGCCTTTTCTGCAATAGCAGCTGAACCAGAAGGAAGGCTACTGCGGCAGCGAAAGCTAGCAACAGATGAACGTAAGTCATGAGATTTTAAGTGTATCCTCCGGCTATTGGTCGTTAGCCGGAATCGATCGAGCCTGCTCAATCCTGTATACACCTTCCGAAAGGGTGCCGGCAAGGAGCTCACCCAAAGGGCCAAATGTCAGGGAGGCAATGGTGGAACGCTGCGTCCCCAGGTTAATAATCTCCCAGCGGATACCTCCGTCTGCACTGTGGAAAAGGTGGTTCGCCACTGAGTCTGCCGCAACCACCTGACCGGGGTTGAAGGGATTGGCTTGTACGGCAGCAATGTCAATTGGATAGACTCCCTCACACTGTGACCAGTTTTTACCGCCGTCTTCACTAAAAAAAAGGCCAACTCGGGTTCCGCAGAACAGCCGTGTTTTGCTGCTGGTCAAGACATTGACCGGAGAGCGAGGCAAACCCTTGATCCTGGACTTCCAAGTCTGCCCACCGTCATCGGATGTAAACAAACCCATCTCGGTTCCGGCCAGGAGTCGTCGGGAGACCGGATCATAGAGAACGGTGTTTACCCTCCCCTGATACTCAGGAATCATCAGTTGTCTGAGAGATTGGCCGGTCAAATCAAACTGGAAAATGCCTTCCAGGGTGGCCAGGAAAAGTTTGTTTTCCTGGGTGCCCCCAAAGACGACATCCAGAATGGCCAGACTGTCGGTCTCTTCTAGAAGACTCCACGGTTGCTCACCGAGGGATCCCGTGAACAATCCTTGGGTGGTTGCCAGAAAGATGGAGGTGTTGCTGTTGGACGGCAAAATTTGTTTGATTTCGGAAACAGCTTCTCCCAGTCCATCGTTGTGGCTTTCCCAATGCAGACCATGGTCTTGTGAGATAAAGAATCCGCCGAATCGGCCGTCAGCGGAAACGGTTGCGTAGTATACCCCGGCTCTGCGGGTATCTGCGGCGATTGCCGGAATCTGCCGGTGGATGAAGCCGGAGTTGCTGGCTTGAAATGTCAACCCTCCGTCGTCGCTTCTAAGAACTCCTGCGTCGTCGGTTCCCGCCAACACAATCTCTCCGTTTTCAGGATGGACAACCACTGTGTTGACGACGACGTCGGAAAAGAGTTGTCGCCAACTTTGCCCACCGTCGTCGGAAGTGAACAGTCCCACCGTAGTACCGGCATAAACCTTCTTGGGGTCTGAAGGATCCAGGTGCAGCGTGCGTGTTCTCCGGGCTTGTTTGGGAAGTCCCTTCTTTAACTTGGTCCAACTTGATCCCCGGTTTTCCGATTTGTAGACACCGGTACAGGCGCTGGAGTAAAGGATTTCAGGATTCAGGGGATCCACCACCAGGGAGAACATATCACTGTCGAAGATCATGCCCTTGTGAATGGCCTTCCACTTTTTCCCACCGTCGGTTGTCTTCCATCCCAGCCGCCAAGTCCCAACGTAAAGTGTGTCGGCGTCAAAGGGATCAAAGGCCAGTGACTCCACGTTGTAGAGGCTGCGGTAGCCTCGGGTGATTCGCTCCCAGGTCCGTCCGCCGTCCAGGCTGAGGATTACACCATCCGTGATTCCCAAAGCGATCACTTCAGGATTTGAAGCGGCAATGGCAATGGCACGAATAGCTCTCTGGTGGCGTCCCAATGAGATGTCTTCCCAGCTCCGGCCGCCGTCCCGTGTTCGAAAAAGCCATCCACTGCTACTTTTCAGTTCCCAGGTGGCGGCATACAGAGTGTTCGCATCAGAGGGGTCAAAGGCCAGATTGTCAACGACAAGGTTCCGACGGTTCAGCCCGGGAACCAGTTTCTTCCACTCTTGACCGGCGTTGTTGGAGAGGAAGATCTGTCCATCTGCTGTTCCCAGGAACACTCTGTCCGGCCGGTCCGGGTGGATGGCCAGGGAGCGAACGTCACCACCGTACGGTCCCAGCGTGCTCACCCGTGGTTGAGCACTCAGCCCCGCCCCCAACGCCAGTGTTACCAAACAAATTAGTAACTTCCACTGTCTCATTTGAACAAGTCCCAACCTCAACAGAGTCTATTTTATCGGATTTTGTTCTCCGGTGATTCTTAGAGCCCGGATTATGTATAAGTTGTCTACTGCAGTGCCACAATCATCCACGCTGACCGCGTTGTGCTGCCTTGGGCTCCTCGGCGTACTGCACGAGTACGCCTGCGGGGCCCTTCGTTGCACGCCTTGTCATCGCGGCGCCTGCAGCACTTCGTCACGACAACCTATGCATATTCCGGGCTACCAGAGGCCACCGACTGACATCATTCGGGCGGGGACTGACTGGGAACTTCTCGGCAGGTGATCGGGTCAGCCATTCTGGAGGGAGTGGGAGATTGCCTAGGCAGTCTCAGTGGTAGTATTTTTCCTCTTCGTTGTCGAGATCCTGTTCCTCTTCGAAGTCCGATAGTTCTTCAAAATCCCCGTTCAAATCATCGAACTCTTCTT
>JAUXKG010000045.1 GCA_030624355.1 Acidobacteriota bacterium | reverse complement strand
TATGCCGACTTCACAGAGATGAAGATTGGACAGATAGACCACCGTCGGTCTGTTTCTGACTGCTGCAGTTTCAATGGACAGTTCTTCGGTGACGATCAGTTTGTCTGAGTGAAGGGCACCCAGTGCCTGAAGAATACCCTGTGTTTTTACCTGAAGAACTTCCTGGCATTTGGCTATGAATGGTTCGTGAGGATAGAAGACATGTCCATCGTTGGAGAACTGATGCAGGACATAAAGAATACCTGCTTGCACACGCAGCTGAGAGTCTTTCTCGAAACCCAGTTTCTCCGCGATCTGATCTGCTGTGAGAAATCCTATGCCAACAATCTCTGAGGCCAGCCGGTAGGGATTGTTTTGCACCATCTCGATAGACCGGTCCCCGTATTGTTTGAAGATCTTGGTGGCATATCCGGAGCTGATGCCATGGCTCTGAAGAAACAGCATCACTTCTCGAATTTCTTTTTGTTCCTCCCAGGCCTTCTTGATCATCACCAGTCGCTTTTTCCCTATCCCTTCAACTTCACCCAATCGTTCCAGCTGATTTTCAATTACCGAGAGTGTTTCCTGGCCGAATGCTTCGACCACTCGCTCAGCCAGAACCGGACCAATTCCTTTGATCAAACCGGATCCCAAATATGTCCGAACGCCGTGGATGGAAGAAGGGGCTTGAGAGCGAGAGTAGACCGATCGAAATTGTTCGCCATACTTGGGGTGGTTCACCCATTCCCCTTTCATATCAAGGACTTCTCCCGGGGTGGGTGATAGAAGGTTGCCGACCACGGTGATCAGTTTGCGTTGGCCGCTCACTCGGACTTTGGCAATGGTGAAGCCATTTTCCTTATTGGTGTAAGTGACTCTTTCGATTTGACCTTGTAGTTCGGTGAGCATCAGTGAGATTGGCAGTCGAGAATCTTATATCACAGGAGACTGCGAGCCGGGGAACAGTCCAGGAAAGGTTCTCTATAGATGTTCACGAATCCTCTTGATCTGAGGAAAGAGGGTTGGTAGCGTGACTTCCGGGTTCGGGCCCGGATAATGCTTGATCAGGGCTGGCCCCCGATCTGCCGGGGATCGTGAGGTTGGTAGACAGAGCGCCGGGAGCAAATTCCTATTGAAGATCAGCTCGGATACCTCAAAGAACGTGAAGTCCACTCAGGACATTGCCTGCTTGCCAGCGACACGGTTGGTTCAGCTGATCAGGCGGAGGGAACTTTCTCCAGTCGAACTCATGCAGGCCTGCCTGGCCCGCGTTGAAGAGCATAACGGCCTGGTCAACGCGGTATGTACCCTGTCGGACCAAGCCGTGGAGGAGGCTCGAGAGGCGGAGCAAAAACTGTCCCGCGGTGAATCGGTCGGTCCCCTGCACGGTCTGCCTGTGGGGATCAAGGATATCACGCCGACCAAGGACCTTCTCACCACCTTCGGTTCTCCGCTGTATGCCGATCATCTCCCTCGCAGAAATGCGCTGGTTGTGGACCGGCTCAAGGCGGCGGGAGCCATTGTCCTGGGCAAAACCAATACTCCGGAATTTGCAGCGGGAGGGAACACCTTTAACCAGATCTTCGGGCCGACCCGCAATCCCTGGAATCCTCGACTGAGTGCAGGAGGCTCCACTGGGGGTGGTGCTGCGGGGTTAGCTACGGGAATGATCGCTTTGGCCGAAGGAACCGATCTAGGCGGCTCTCTGCGGATTCCCGCTTCTTTCTGTGGCGTGGTTGGATTGCGTCCCTCGCCTGGCTTGATCCCCACTCACCCGACGGCCTTTCTTTGGGACAGTCTGCAGGTGACCGGTCCCATGGCAAGAACGGCAAAAGATGTGGCTCTGATGCTGGAGGCGGTGTGCGGGCCCAGTTCGCTTTCTCCTCTTTCTCAATCAGTCGAGAGAAAGCCTTTCGTGAGCGCCGTTGAGAAGGGAATTCCCGGTGGACTGCGCGTGGCCTACTGCCCGGACATCGCAGGCATTGGAATGGACGAACAGATTGAGCAGGTTTGTCGAAAGGCGTCTTTTGAAATGTCTCAAGCAGGTGTCCGCGTGGAGGAGGTCGAACTGGATCTTTCCTTTGGTCGTAAGGCCTTTTTGGCACTCCGTGGTTTTTGGATGGTCGTCCAGCAGTTTGCCCGTTTGGACAGGCTGGAGGAGTTTGGTGACAATCTGGGAGGAAATGTCCGGGCGGGTTTGGCGCTAAAGGCGGAGAACCTGGGTGAGGCTGAGCAGATTCGAGGAAGAATATGGGAGCTTTTTCAAGATCTTCTGGGTGATTTTGATTATTTTTGTACCCCCTGTATGGCGGTATCTCCCTTTCCTGTGGAACAGAGTCATCCAAGAGTGATTGCAGGGCGGCAGATGAAAACCTATGTAGATTGGTTTGCCCCAACCTTCCTGTTGAGTTTGACAGGACTGCCGGTTGCCTCGGTGCCCTGTGGGCTGGATGCCGAGGGACTTCCGATTGGATTGCAGGTAGTGGGTCGACCCCGGGGGGAGGAATCGGTTCTGGCTCTGGCCCAACAGATCCAGAATGCCCATCCCATAGGCCTTCCGCCGATGGAGGGTCTTTCCTGAGATAGGGGCTGGCTCCAGTTGAGGTTATTTATTATTTATAAAACACTTTTACAAATATTAGTTAAGTAGCTATGAAATAATGTTATCTCTAATATATCAACCAGAATCCATGCCCACTTTCCCTCAGCCAGGAAAGGGCAAGTTTTGATTCCGGGGAGGGAACTTCCCGGCAGGAGGTCCACCATGAAGAGATCGGCTTTGTTCCTAATCACCCTCTGTCTCTGCTCTGAGATATTTGTTGCCGAGACTCACCGGTTCAAGCCTGAACCCGGCTCCGGAGTCATGACCTTCAAGGTCAGAGAGCCTGTGCTGCGGGTTCAGCCGGGAGATACGATCATCACGGAAACCCTTTACGCTGGCTACTATGATCCGGACAAGGCAGGACCCTGGCCGGGGGAGGTGGGGCCTGTCTATGTGGAGGGGGCCACGCCGGCAGACACTCTGGTGGTGAGAATTCAGCGTTTGCGCATCAATCGGGAGGTGGCAGTCTCTAACCAGTGGCCACACTTTGGCACGCTGGCAGCCGACCGGTGGACTCCCATGCTGACTGATCCGATTCCCCACCGCCGCTTTGTCTGGCGACTGGACAAGGAAAAGAACACGGGAACCCTGGCCTTGCCCAACAGCAGGGTCAAGGAGATCACGGTTCCTTTGAGCCCCATGCTGGGACGTTTGGCGGTGGCTCCTCAGGGAGATACGGCCTTTCATGGACTGTGGCCGGGCGACTTCGGCGGAAACATGGACTCGTTGGATGCCGCTGAGGGAGCCACTGTGTACCTGCCAATATTTCATGAGGGGGCCTACTTTTACTTCGGAGACGGGCATGCACTGCAGGGTGACGGGGAAATTGTCGGCAGTGGACTGGAGACCACCATGGATGTGACCTTCCAGATCGATCTGATCAAGGGAAGAGCAATCCGGTGGCCTCGTTTTGAGAATGAGGAATATTTGATGGTGGCGGGAAGTGTGAGGCCACTGATTGACGCCTTTCGAATAGCTTATGTTGAACTGATCAATTGGCTGGTGGAAGACTACGGATTCGAGAAATGGGAGGCGGTGCAGGTCGTTTCCCAAGTAGGAGTGACTCGAGTGGCTAATGCCGTGGATCCTCAGTACACCATCATGGCCAAGTTTCCCAAGAAGTATCTTCCTTCTCCGCGATAGAGTTCGTTGGAGCAGACTCGGTTTTACAGGCGGTTTTTCAAGCTAACCGCACTCAACATCCTGGCCAATATTACGGTGCCACTCGTGAGTTTGGTCGATGTTGGCATGCTTGGACACCTCCCCCAGATTCACTTTCTGGCGGGAGTCGCACTTGCCTCCATTCTCTTTGACTACATCTACTGGACATTTGGCTTCCTCAGGATGGGGACCACCGGTATCACCGCGCAGGAGGTGGGCAAGGGAGATACACTCGAAGTTTACCGGGTTCTCTATCGGTCCCTGTTTTTGGCGCTAGGTGTTTCCACCTTTATCCTGATTGCATATCTGCCTTTGCGCGAGGCAGGATTCCTCTTGCTCAGTGGGGCTCCCGAGGTCGAGGAAGCGGGACGAGCCTATTTTGACGCACGCATTTGGGGCGCCCCGGCAGCTCTCTGTAATTTCGCCTTTCTGGGGTGGTATCTGGGACGAGAACGCAGTGACTGTGTTTTGTTCATGACGATCGTTGCCAATGCCGGCAATATCTTCCTGAATTACCTGTTCATCATTCGAATGGAATTGGCGGCTACCGGGGCGGGGTTGGCTTCTATGCTGAGCCAGTATCTGATGTTGATGGTGGCGGTGATGATTTTTCTGAGACTCGGCCAACCTGGTCCTCTGTACTGGAAAGAGGTTATGGCACAGGAGAAGGTTCTGGCGTTATTTAAACTAAACAGGGATATTTTGCTGCGCACCCTTTGTTTGATTTCCGCCTTCGCCGTTTTCACAAATTTCAGCTCTACTCTGGGAACGCAGGTTTTGGCGGCAAATGCCATTTTGCTTCGGCTTCTGACCTTTGCCTCCTATCTGATCGACGGAGTAGCCTTTGCCACCGAGAGTCTGGTGGGTGTTCTCTCGGGTGCCGGCAGCAGTCGGAGCTTGAACCATCTAGTTAAGCTTGCCCTCGGGGTGGGAGAGGCATGTGCTCTGTTGTTTCTCGTTATCCTCTACCTTTTCTCGCGCCAGATTTTTGGACTCCTCACTTCTCACACCGATGTTCTGGAGCTGACTGTGCGCTACAGTGGGTGGCTGGTGCCGGTACTGGTGTTCGGGGCGTTGGCCTATATATATGATGGGCTGTTTATTGGGGCAACGGCTGGAAAACCGCTGCGCAATTGGACGATCTTCAGCACCGTTGTCGTCTTTTTTCCCGTCTCTCTGTTGGGTTTGTACAGCGGCAGTAACCACCTGCTGTGGATGGCTCTCGTCGTGTTCATGGTGGCTCGCGCCGGTACTCTCTGGAAGGCAAGCGGACCTCTCCTGAAGCCGGTGCAGACTGAGTCCGGGTAGCGGAAGGTCGGACTCTGCTTTGAACTTGTCGATCCACAGATTTTTAAGTTGTCATTCGGTAACATGCTCAATATGAAACCAAAGAATGTTGTGGCAGCCGGGGACAAGGCCACCGCCCAGACTGCGCAAGAGCTTTTATGGTTAGGGGGTAACGCCTTTGATGCTGCCGTAGGAGCAGTCTTCACATCTATGGTGGCCGAACCCGCGTTGACCAGTGCAGGCGGAGGAGGCCATTTCATGGCTTGTCCCGAGTCTGGTGATCCGGTGCTCTATGACTTTTTTGTCGAAATGCCCAGTGGGAAGGTGAACTCTGCGTTGGATTTTTTCTCCGTCGATATTGATTTCGGGTCAGCCCGACAGGAATTTCAGATTGGGAAAGGGTCGGCCGGCACTCCAGGCTGTGTCGCTGGCTTACTGCATGTCCAGAAATCATTGGGTGTGCTTACCTTGAAGGATGTTCTGGCACCCGCCGTGCGAGCTGCCAGAGAGGGAGTGTGTCTGTCCGAGATGGAGAGGCGGTTTATCGGAATTCTCTCCCCCATCCTGACCTACAGTCCTGGCGGGAGCGTCCTTTTCGAACCCGACGGGCATTCCCTGCAAGATGGAGATCTCCTGGTGATGTCAGAATTCGCAGATTTTCTGGATACCCTGTCCCGGGAGGGGGAGGGATTTTTTTACCAGGGAGAGGCGGCTCGAATTATTACTGACTGGGCCGAAGACGGAGGACTGCTCAGGTTGGAGGATTTGTCCGGCTATCAGGTATTGGAGCGTTCACCCATAACGGTGGATTTTGCTCGACACACCGTCCTGTTGAACCCCCCTCCAGCCCAGAGCGGAGTACTGGTCAAGACAACCCTATCCCAGCTCGGGGAGCTGGCCTCCGGAGGCAAAATCACGCTCCCAGATCTGGTAGGCGCCCTGGAGGTTGGAGACCAGGCTCGACAGGATAAGTCGTTCGGTTCAACAACCCACGTCAGTGTTTTGGACCGGTCAGGTAATGCGGCCAGCGTGACGACCACTAACGGAGAGGGATGTGGCTACTTTCTACCCCATCTCGGATTCATGCTGAACAATGTGCTGGGAGAGGACGATCTGAATCCACAGGGATTTCACAGGTATGCTGCGGGAACTCGAATTCCCAGCATGATTGCACCAACCGTTGTAAAAAAAGAGGGAAGGGCCGTTCTGTTGACCGGCAGCGGGGGCAGCAAGCGCATTCGATCAGTCGTTGTGCAGCTGATTGTGAATTATCTCTGCCAAGAAATGGGAATCGAAGAAGCTACTGCCGCTCCGAGAGTTCACCTGGATGGAGACACTCTTCATGTCGAGCCCGGTGTTTCCGAAGAAGCCTTGGCGGCATTGGAGTCACGCTATCGGATTTGTCGATGGAATGAGCAAAGTGTTTATTTTGGCGGAGCCCACTCAGTCACACCTACCCAGGGAGCGGGAGATTCCCGACGAGGGGGCTATTGCCTCGTGTTTTAGCCTCAATGAAATCAGACACTGCTGATGCGAATTCGGTCGGATGTTTCGGAGAGATTGGCGGTGCCCAGTTGATTCTCAGATGTGGCCACAACGATGGCGACCGCCGCATCACCCGTGATATTGGTGGCCGTGCGCACCATGTCCAGAATGCGGTCGACTCCAAGGATCAATGCAATGCTTGCGCTGGGGACGCCAACCGCCTCCAGAATGATCACCAGCATGATGATGCCTGCTCCAGGAACTCCTGCCGATCCGATAGAAGCCAGCAGGGCAGTGAGAACTATGGTCAACTGTGCGGTAAGGTCCAGCTCCATGCCCAGCGACTGGGCAATAAAAACAGCTGCTACTGACTGGTAAAGCGCTGTTCCGTCCATGTTGATGGTTGCTCCCAGCGGCAGCACGAAAGAAGAAACTTCTTCCGAGACCCCCAGTTTCTCTTCACAGCGTTCCATTGTGACCGGCAATGTGGCGGCACTTGAACTGGTTGAAAAGGCGACCAGTTGCGCGGGACCGATACCAGCGAAAAAAGTCCGTATGGACATCGGCGTAAGAGTCTTGAGTAGTAGGGTATAGGTCACAAAAATGTGAAGGATCAGTCCGGCGATAACTGCCAGGCAATAGAATCCGAGGGCTCCCAACAGTTCCAGCACCTGTCCGAGATCATCCTGGGCAATCGAGGTGATAGTGCCGGCAATCAGTGCAAAGACACCGATCGGAGCCATCAGCATGATCAGGTCGACCAAACGAATAACGACTAGATTTAATGATTCGAAGAGGGAAAGAATTGGGCGTGCCTTCTCAGTTGGGATTTGGATGAGACCAATGCCGAAGAGCAGGGCTAGAAAGACAACTTGCAACATGTTGCGATTGAGGGAAGCTGCTTGGAAGAAGTTTTCAGGAACCATGTCGACCAGTGGTTGCAGGACGGTGCGCTGTCTAGTTTCTTGTGCGGCCTCTGTTCGAGCGGCAGCATCCTGCTGGTAGGTGGCTTGCAGCTGATCCCGCATGTCGGAAGGGATCCGGTCACCGGGTCTGGTGACGTTGACAATGATTAAACCCAAGGCTATGGCGATAGTGGTGGTAGCGAGATAGAGAGAGATGGTCTTGCCGCCTATGCGGGAGAGTTTTCGAAGATCGGACAGAGAGGCTATACCCGTTATTAAAGACACCAAGATCAGTGGGACCGCAATCAGCTTGAGAAGATTGATGAAGATGGTTCCGAAGGGAGTGATCCAGCGTCCAGTGAATCCACTCCATCCCCAGACAGCAGCCAGCACCCCGTAGATCAAACCGAGGATCAGACCAATAACGATCTGCCAATGAAGTTGGCGGTACCACGGCATTTGAGAACGTGATTATACAAGTTCGACCCGCCATAGCAAAACAGGTGTCCTGTGGAAAGACAAGTGTCCTTCGGGTTATTCTCGTAGTGGGCAACCTGAAAACATGAAGAAGAAAACTGGCATACCGATCAGCCATCGAGCTAGGGAGATAACCCCGTTTCTGGCCATGGAGATCTTTGAGCGGGCGGCCGAGCTGGAGCGATCAGGCCGAGCCATCGTTCATTTGGAAATAGGTGAACCAGACTGGGAAACTCCTGAGGTCGTAATGGAAGCAGGTATCAGAGCTCTTCGGGAAGGGCGCACTCACTACACTCATTCGCTGGGCCATCCTGAATTACGCCAGACTATTGTGTCCTGGTATGAACAGCAGTACGGTTTGCAGTTGTCCCCGGATCGAATCATTGTGACTCTGGGCAGCTCTGCTGCTATGCTTCTCTCCTTCGCGGCGCTCGTGGACCCGGGCACAGAAGTGTTAATGACGGATCCACACTATCCCTGTTATCCCAAGTTTGTGACCTTCTTTGAGGGGGTGCCTGTAACGTTGCCGGTGAGTGAGGAGGATAATTTTCAATTTGATCCGACGGTCGTTGAGAGAAGAGTGGGCCCGAACACCCGAGTATTGATTCTGAATTCACCGGCTAATCCCACAGGGGCAGTCACTGAACCTGAAAAGATGCTTGAACTGGTCAAGGCGGTGGATGGCAGGGCCATCATTATATCGGATGAGGTTTACCATGGTTTGGTGTATCAGGGACGAGCTCACTCTATTCTGGAGTACTCTCCTGAGGCTGTTGTCATCAACGGGTTTTCAAAGCTATTTGCCATGACGGGCTGGCGTCTTGGATATGCGATTGTCCCCAAGAAGTTGGTAAGAGTCGTACAGAAGCTGCAACAGAATCTTTTCATTTCCGCGCCTGACTTTGCCCAGTTTGCAGCGATTGCCGCCCTGACTGAGGCGGGGGAAGAGGTGGAAAATAGACGCCGTTGCTACGATGAGCGCCGTCTACTGGTGCTGGAACGGCTGCGAGAGATCGGTCTGCAGGTATCAGCCAAGCCGACGGGTGCCTTTTATGTGTTTGTCAACATCAGTCGCTATAGCACCAACTCTCTCGACTTCGCCATGCAGCTTCTGGAGAGATCTGGAGTTGCGGTCACTCCAGGGGTGGATTTCGGTGCCCATGGTGAAGGCTTCATTCGGATTTCCTATGCCAATTCAAAAGACCAGATTGAAGAGGGAGTAAGTCGTCTGGCTGAATTCTTGGAGGATTATAAATGACAGTCGAGTTCAAGGGTTTGGAAACACAACTCATTCATGCCGGTGAACCGCGTCCGCGTATTCAAGGAGCGGTCAGTATTCCCATTTTTCAGTCTGCCACCTTCGAGTGTTCGGATGAAGTGGAGTCGAAGCAGGACAGCTATTACAAAGTCAAATACATTCGCTTGAACAACACACCGAATCACCAAGTTCTACATGAAAAATTGGCTATCCTGGAGAAAGGAGAGGATGCACGGGTAACCAGCAGTGGGATGGCAGCGATTTCAACGGCTCTTTTGACGGTTCTTTCCAGTGGAGATCATCTGTTGGCTCAGAGGGGTCTGTACGGCGGGACATATGACTTGATTACCAAAGACTTTCCTTCATTCGGCATCAGCTGTGATTTCATAGATGGAGGAGACCCCGATTCCTGGGAACGGAAGCTCAAATCGAACACCCGGGCCATCTACGCTGAATCCGTGACGAACCCCCTGATGCAGGTTGGGGAGTTGCAGGCTCTTGTCGAGTTTGCCAAGGCGAAGGGGCTGTTGACGCTCATCGACAACACATTTCCGAGCCCGGTCAATTTCAGACCGATCGAATTGGGATTTGATCTGTCGCTGCACAGCGGAACCAAGTATTTGAATGGGCATTCGGATATTGTTGCCGGAGCCGTTATCGGCCGAGGTGAGTTGATCGAGCGAATAGACCACCGTCTGGCTCACCTGGGCGGAACCCTGGACCCTCATGCTTGTTTTCTTCTGCATCGAGGAATGAAGACACTGGCGCTGAGGGTAAAGTATCAAAATCAGAGTGCTTTGCAGATCGCCGGATTTTTGGAAGAGCATCCATCCGTTGCCAGAGTGAACTACCCAGGCCTGAAATCCAATGCCGCCTACCAGCGAGCCTGTCGCTGGTTTGATGGTTTTGGCGGCATGTTGAGTTTTGAGTTGAAAGAAGGTCTGCTCGGAGCAAAACGTTTCATTCGGGAACTCAGGTTGCCGGTAGAAGCCCCCAGTCTAGGCGGTGTAGAGACATTGATCACTCGGCCTGCTACCACGTCGCACTCGGGTATGGATGCTGCGGAACGACAAAAGTCGAACATTTCTGATGGCCTGGTCAGGCTGTCGGTAGGATTAGAAACCAGCGAAGACTTATTGGATGATCTTGAGCAGGCACTCAACGCTTGAGGACGCGAAGGCCAGCGTGATTTGATCGAATAAGACCATATTCAATTTCATTGCTCGCTACCTATGTCTTTCGGAATAGGTAGTTTTCAGACAGATTCCAATTAGGGGGATTTTCGTCTCGGCAGAGAAAAGCGAGGTTTTTGAATTATGTGATTGGCATCACTGCAGAGTCCGGGAGCTGTATACCAAAATGGGCCAGTCGAAACAACATTCTTGAAGGAGGGCCGGGGTGTTAAGCGTCAGACAACTAGTCAGTTCCCTAATCGGTCAAATTAGCCAGAGAAAAAAGAAACTTCGCAGAATTGGCGAACATCTGCGTTGTCGACCGGAAGTGCTCAAATATGCGCTGTCCTGGCAGAAGAAACTCTCAGACGAGGGTGTCAGAAAGCGGTT
>JAUXKG010000395.1 GCA_030624355.1 Acidobacteriota bacterium | reverse complement strand
GGCGGAAATCAGCCAGTATCTAGAACGTTAGTTGTAGCCCGTTGCCAGCCGGCAACTTTGAGATCCGGGGCCTTCTGAAAAGCACATTTGTCCCTCTCCTAACGGTAATTTTAGTTATTATTTAGTGTGTCGGAGCCTTTCGAAGGGATTGATCGCAACCTGAAAGGTCCACTTTCTAGACATTAAGACTCACATGTCCAAACAACAATACGACTTGATTGTGATCGGATCAGGACCCGCCGGGGAGAAGGGAGCGGCGCAGGCGGCCTATTTCGGCAAAACGGTCGCCTTGATAGAGAAGGAGCCCGTTCTGGGTGGCACGGCCGCCAACACCGGAACGATCCCTTCCAAGACCTTGCGCGAAACGGCCCTTTACCTTTCCGGATTCCAGCAGCGCAATCTGTTTGGAGTCAACCTCAGCTTGAAAGACAAGGTGACCGTTCCCGACTTTCTCTTTCGGGAAAGACTGGTTAAGGAAAGCGAGCGCAATCGGATCGGAGAGAATCTTAAACGGCACGGAATCGACCTCTACTCGGGACTCGCTTCCTTCGTCGATCCCCACTCCCTCTCGATCCAGCCCAAGAACTCCCCGCAAGTCACCATCCAGGCCGAAACAGTTCTGATCGCCACCGGTTCCTATCCCTTCCATCCGCCGGTCTTCCCGTTTCATGATTTTCGAGTTTACGACTCCGACACCATCCTCTCTCTGCATGAAATTCCAGCCACCATGCTGATCGTGGGTGGGGGCGTTGTGGGATGTGAGTACTGCTGCATGTTTTCCGTTTTGGGCATAGAGGTCACGCTGGTGGAAAACAACGCCCGCCTGATGCGGTTTCTCGACTACGAGCTTTCCGACTCACTGCAGTCGCGAATAGAAATGATGGGAATCAGGCTGGAAATGCCCGATTCAGTGATCTCGGTCAACACAGAAGGCAAACAGCTCAAGGTTGAATTGAGAACGGGAAGAACTCTGGAGACCGACACCATTCTTGTGGCGACCGGACGAAATGGCAATGTTGAAGATCTGAACCTGGATCAGATAGGAATCGATACCGATGGCCGGGGTCGAATCCTGGTGAACGAAATCTACCAGACATCCCTTCCCCACGGTTATGCCGCCGGTGATGTGATCGGCTTTCCAGCTCTGGCATCGACTTCGATGGAACAGGCACGAGTGGCCATGGTTCACGCCTTCGATCTGAGATACAAACCTCAGCTGGCCCGCATTCTCCCCTACGGGATCTACACCATTCCTGAATGCTCCATGGCGGGTGAAACGGAACAGAGCCTGGCTGCCAAGGAAATCGCCTATGTGGTGGGCAAGGCATCCTATATGCACAATCCTCGTGGCTTGATTATTGGAGAGGAAAAAGGCTTTCTGAAACTCCTGTTCAAGCAGGATGACATGAAGCTGGTGGGGGTTCATGTCATTGGTGAACAGGCCACTGAAATCATTCACGTGGGGCTGACGGCCATGCTGTTGGGAGCCGGAGCCGACCTTTTTATTGAGACCTGTTACAACTACCCTACCCTGACGGACATGTACAAGTACGCCGCCTATGATGCGCTGGGCCAGAGGTCAAGAAAGACCGGAAAAAACCAGGAAGGATCCAAGTAGGAACACGAGCGATCGCTTTCCCAGTCCGTTGATTTTTCGAAACCTGAGAGAGTATACTGACATGTCCCTTTTTCCAGAATGCCGATCATGATCGACACATTCCGTCTGGCTTTAAAGTTTTGGGGGGTGCGAGGTTCTACTCCGACTCCCGTGATTGAGAATCTCAACTACGGTGGGAATACACCGTGTGTCGAGGTGCGCCTGCCTGATAACGAGGTGTTGATTCTGGATGGGGGCACGGGAATCCGCAACCTGGGAGATTCCCTGATAAAGGAGTTTGAGGGTCAGAAACTGGACCTGAAGGTCTTTCTCACCCATTTTCACTGGGATCACATTCAAGGTATTCCTTTCTTCCAGCCCCTCTACAAGGAGGAGAACAAGATCACCTTCTACTCCTTCCCTTTTCCCGAAACCGGAGCCAATCGTCGCCTGGGCGCGGTCAAAGGATTGGAGGAAACCCTCAAGGGCCAGATGACAGACCCTTATTTCCCGATCACTTTAGACTTTCTGCCGGCCCAGAAGGAATACATCGAGATCGAAGCCGAACCGATCAAGATCGGTCCTGTGACGATTCATCCTTTCTACTTGAACCACCCGGGCGGTTCGTTCGGTTATCGCTTGGAGTGCGAAGGAACATCGATTGTCTACGCCACCGATCTGGAACATGGCAGTCAGGAACACGACCGGGTGCTGAGGGAATACTGTGAGGGGACTGATTTCCTAATCTTCGACTCGCAGTTTACTCCTGAAGATTATCCGAAACACAACGGGTGGGGACACAGCACCTGGCTGGAAGCCTGTAAAGTCGCCAATGATTCCCGGGTCAAACGACTGGCCCTCTTCCATCACAACCCCTCCTATACCGATCACACATTCTTCGGAATCGTACAGCAGGCCCGCCGGAAGTTCGAAAACACCATGGGGGCTCAGGAAGGATTCACGATTTCTCTCTAAAGAAAGAAAGAAAGGGACAGAGTAGACTGTCCTCTTTTTTCTTCGGAATCTGTCACTTGGATTCCAGCGAGAAGACCCCGTCCCAGTCCGAGGGTGGAGGCGCCAGATGGAATCGCCGGCAGCGCTCCAGGTAAACGGTTGCAACCTTGTCTTCCGGAAAGTGCTGCAGGTGTTTCTCCGCCAGATCGGCAGCCTTCTCCCAGTCCCTGTCGTTGTAGGCCTTTGCAATTTGGTCGAACGAGCCCAGCAGCTCGTGAAGATCGTCAGGAACCGGTTCGTCAGTTCTGCTAAAAACCTCATAGACGCTGACCGGCTGCTCCTTGCCCAGCACTCGGATGCGGTCCAACATACGGGTTAGAAACCGGCCACGAACCAGTTCTTCCGTCGCTTCGCTGATCATGATGGCCGTTCCAAAGGGTTTGTTGGCCCCTTCCAGACGAGAAGCCAGATTCACGGCATCCCCGATCACCGTATACTCCATACGCTCAACATGACCCAGGTTGCCAACCATCATGGGTCCCGTATTGATCCCGATTCGGGCCTTCAGCGGGTGCATCCCATCCACGATCCGCTTCATCTCGAGAGCGGCTTGGCAAGCCAAGGCTGCGTGATCGTCATTCGGTTTCGGAGCGTTCCAAACCGCCATGACGGCATCGCCAATGTACTTGTTGATCATCCCCTCCTGCTGCATGATCGCATCCCCGACCTTGGTGAAATAATCATTGAGCAAAGCGAACAGTTCTCGCGGAGTTGTTTTCTCGGAAATCTTGGAAAAACCCTGAATATCGGAAAAGAGCACGGTGGC
>JAUXKG010000159.1 GCA_030624355.1 Acidobacteriota bacterium | reverse complement strand
GACGTTGATCAGCACCTCTGACGGCACTGACTTCGGTGGCGGAGGCCCAGGCACAAGGGGACTACGATCAGAGGTTGTCGATCACCAGGAGCGACGAGATCGGGAAATTGGCCGGAGCACTCAACCAGATGGCTGAAAGTGCACGCGATCGCATGTCGGAGCTGCATCGGCTGGAACAGATTCGCCGGGATTTTGTGGCCAATGTCTCTCATGAACTCAAGACCCCCATTGCAGCGGTGCGCGGCCTGGTTGAGACCGTCATCGACGACCCGAAGATGACGGATGAAGACCGGGAACGATTTCTCGCCAAGATTCGCAACCAGTCTATGAGGCTTTCTTCCATCGTGACCGACTTGCTCACATTGTCACAGTTGGAATCGGGAAACGGGATGCTGGAAACCGAATTGCTTGACTTGTGTGAGGTTGTCCGCTCAACGGTTACGAGCCTAGCGCAGACAGCTGAGGCGCGTAACATCCGTGTGGAGGTACGGCTGCCGGAAGATCCAGTCAGACTGCTTGGGGACGAAGATGCCTTGTCTCAGGTCACCAGCAACCTGCTGGACAACGCTCTCAAATACAGCCCGAGAGATGCAGAGGTGTGGATACGTCTCCGGCAGGAGAATGGAAAAGCTGTGATTGAGATTCAGGACCGGGGAGTGGGGATTGAGCCACGAGATCGAGATCGTATCTTTGAGCGGTTTTACCGAGTCGACAAGGCTCGGTCGCGGGAGCTGGGGGGTACCGGATTGGGTCTCTCCATCGTCAAGCATATCGTGTTGGCTCACGGTGGCGCGGTAGACGTGGAGAGTAGTCCGGGAGCGGGGAGTACCTTTCGTGTCTTTCTACCGGTGGAGAATTCGGCCTGAGCCCAATCTACACTCAGACTTGGTCACTCATAGCGAAGCGCTTCGATCGGGTCCAGGGCGGCCGCTTTGTGAGCCGGGTAGTAGCCAAAGAATATTCCAATGGCTGCCGAGAAGACGATGGAGATAACGATTGAGTTGGTGGAGAGAAGGGTAGGCCAGCCCAGGAATTCCGAGAGACCAAAGGACCCTCCTATCCCCAATGCCACTCCCAGCAGACCGCCAAGCAGGCACAGCACCATCGATTCTGAGAGAAATTGAATCCGTACGTGGCTGGGTCTGGCACCAATGGCCATCCGAATACCAATCTCCCTGGTGCGCTCGGTTACGGATACCAACATGATGTTCATGATTCCGATACCTCCCACCAGTAGTGAGATGGCGGCGATGCTGGCCAGCAGTCCGGTCATGATCCGGTTGGTGGATCGGGCCGCCTCCGCAAACTCGCTGAGATTACGAACACGAAAATCATCATCTTTTCCGGCCAGACGGTGTCGTTGTCGCAAAAGCTCGGTGATCTGCTCCTGGGCTGCGAAACTGGCGCGGGCACTCAGAGCCGCCACCAGTCCTGATTGTACGTACAGAACGCCCCCCTGGAATTTTTTCTGTACTGTGGTGTAGGGAACGATGATGGTATCGTCCTGATCCCTGCCCCAGGCGTTGGCGCCCTTCTTTGCTAAAACCCCAAGTACCCGAAAAGGGAGATTCTTGACGCGGATGGTCTGGCCTATCGGATCGCTTCCACCGAAGAGTTCGTCAACCACCGTCTGTCCCAGTACGGCGACTCGAGCAGCGGTCTTGACGTGACTTTCCTGGAAGAAGTCTCCCTGGGCTATTTTCCAGTTTCTCAGCAGGGGATAATGCTGATTGTAACCTGCGATCCGGGTGTTCCAGTTCTGATTACCGAAGACGATCTGGGCCGTGGTTGAAGCGCTGGGACTGACTGCCCGCACCGTGGGACATTCGCTCTCGATGGCTTTAAAATCGTCGGCAGTCAGAGTATTGACTGTGCCCGATCCACTCCGAACCCCATAGGTATGGCGACTGCCAGCCTGTACCCAGAGAGTATTCGTTCCCATGGCAGCGATTTCTTCCTGTACCTGCCTCTGAGCTCCTTGTCCCAGGCTGACCATGGCAATAACAGCGGCCACCCCGATGATGATTCCCAGCATGGTGAGAAAGGTGCGAATCTTGTTTCCACTGAGCGCTGTCAGGGAAATCCGTAGGATCATCCAAAAACTCACGAGGCCCCTTCAGTCTTCTTCGAGTGCTCGGGTTGAATGCTTCCATCTTTCATTCGAACGATACGCGAGGCGTATGCAGCAATCTTGTCGTCATGAGTGACCATCAACAGGGTAATCCCCTTTTCCAAATTCAGCTGCCGTAAGAATTGCAGAATCTCCTGTGAAGTAGATCTATACAGATTACCGGTCGGATCGTCGGCCAGCAGGATGGCGGGTTGGTTGATGAGGGCGCGGGCAATGGCCACACGTTGCTGCTGCCCACCCGACAACTGATTGGGAAAGGCTCTGGCCTTTTCCGGGATACCAACCACTGCCAGTGCGTTCTGGATACGTGAATCTCTCTCGGCCTTGGGTACTCCGGCGTAAAGCATGGGCGCCTCGACGTTTTCCCAAACCGAGGTGCGGGGCAGCAGGTTGAAGCTTTGAAAAACGAATCCAACTTTCTGATTGCGAAGATCGGCCCGCTGGGCGGGTGAAAAGCTGGAGACATCGATTCCGTCCAGCATATAGACCCCCCGGGTGGGACGATCCAGACAGCCCAGAATGTTCAGCAGCGTCGATTTTCCTGAGCCCGAGGCTCCCATGATGGCCACAAATTCACCGGGTGAAATTTTAAGAGAAGCGTCTCTGAGTGCCTCAACTTGCACTTCCCCCATTTGATAGATTTTCCATACCGAGAGCAGGGAGATGAAATCTTCAGAGAATGTGTCCAAGGGCTGTCGGGGAGAGACGATGGCTGAGGGAAGAGGGGACTCTTGGGCTGCCATCAGCGAGATCCTTTCCCCTTGCCTGTACTTCGAGTTCTGCGGGGACCAAAGGCACCGCCGAAGGGAGAAGCGGTACCCTGGAATTCGCCTTCATCGTCCATTTCCCAGGTGATGAGAAGATCTCCTTCCTCGAGTTCTCCGTCTAAAACCGCAGTCTCACGACCGTCGGTGATTCCCAGATGCACACGCCGGGGCTGGACACCGTCATGGTCAAGAATCCAGACCGCCTCCCAACTGGGCTCCGCCGCTTCTGCCTGGGGAAAGTGGATTTTGGGACCAGCCTGGACGCCGTACTGCTCGATCACTGATCTTTGGGTTGTCGATCCTGTGTAGGAGCCGAGGCCATTTCCATGTCGAGAGGGGAGGGAATCAGGTGGCCGGCGTTCGACTGCTTTGCCGGTCTCACTTGGACTCACCGCCGCTGGCCGGTCGGCCGGGTCGCCGGGCGACTCAGCCGACTGGCCCGGGTTCGGCTCGGAGAGCAGCTGGGCGATCTCCGCCTGACTTTTTCCGGAAGGGCGGTAGCGCAGGGCTGAGTTAGGAATCTTTAGAACATCTTCCACGCGGGCTACAGTGAAATTCACATTGGCGGTCATATTGGGACGTAGCTTCAGTCGAGGATTGTTGACATCGATCATGATGTTGTAGACAACTACGTTGGTAGCACCACCACTGGCTGTGGAGCCGGAAGCGGTAGCCGGAAGTTTAGAACTAAGGCGAATTTCAGAGATGTTGCCTCGAAAGATCTCTCCTGGAAAGGCGTCTACGTTAAAATCGACGTTGGCCTCTTCTGAGATCGCGCCGATGTCGGCTTCATCGATTTGGGCGATCACCTGCATTTTGCTTAAGTCGTTGGCGATCAGAAAGAGTACAGGGGCCTGAAAACTGGCTGCTACAGTCTGCCCGATATCCACATTCCTCTCGATCACAACCCCATCGATGGGTGAAGTGATCTTCGTGTATTGCAGATTGACTTCGGCCATTCGGAACTCGGCCTGAGCCTGTCTGATATTGGCAACGGCCTGTTCCAATTGAGCAACGGCAGACCGGATGGAGGCTTCCACCTGCTGGATCTGAGCCTTGGCTTGCTGAATTCTCGCTCGGCCTTGATCAAAGGCGGCTTGAGTACTCTCCAGCTCTCTCTCAGAGATGAGTCTCTCATCGAACAAGTCTCTGTCTCGTTCCAGCTGACGGTGGGCTTCCTCCAGGGTCACCTGGACGACCTCCAGGTTGGCTCTCGCACTAGCCAGTTCAGCCTGCCGATTGATCTGATTAGCGGCCGCCATGCTTTTAGTCGCCTCCGAGGTTGCCAGGTTGGCACTGGCCCTTTCAAGCTGTGCCTCGAAATTGGAGGGATCGATGATAGCCAGAGTCTGACCTTTCTTGACTACACTGTTAAAGTCGGCATACAGGTGTTGAACGCGGCCGGACACCTGGCTTCCCACCTGTACCGTAATGACAGCCTGCAGCGTGCCTGTGGCGCTGACGGTGCGTTGAATCGCCCCTCGTTGAACCGGAACGGTAAGATACTTGTCCTGAAGACTTCCATTTGCTTGTGTGAAGTAAATGTAGGCCGACAGCAAGGCCAGAACGAAGAGACCGATGGCCAGGTATTTGAAATTCCGATTGAGCTTCACAGTTAAACGTACTTTCCCGGATCTGCCAGAGCACTGTTGTCCTGCGTATTATACGCTGCTGGATGTGAAATGTTCCGGTACCGAGGGCTGATCAGTCCGGCATCAGGCCTGTCGCTCCCTTGATCCGGTCCCATCGACGGATTAGAATCTGGAAACGCGCTGGCAAGCCGTCAGACCAGGGAGATTGGTCAAATGAGTGCAGTGGCTGCTTTTGTGAAGTTCAACAGGGGCGTCATGAGAATGCCCGTTCACTGGCGATTGTGGCAAATGCTACTGGTGGTCGCCAATCTGATAGTGCCTATCTTTTTTCTCGATCGCTTGGAATCGCAAATGGTCCTGGGGGCTTTGGTCGTTGCCGCAGGCTTGATGACATTGCTGACTGCTCTTGCAGGCTTCACACGTCTTCTTGGCCTGGGCCACATCCCTTGGGTGCCGCTCATCTATTTCTTGTGGACCAGGTTGGATCAGATTCCGGCAGATGACCTGTTCGGCCTTTGGATTCGGATCCTGATGGTCTTAAACTGCCTGTCTTTGGTGATCGACACCGTTGACACGATTCGTTACATTGCCGGAGAACGGGAAGAGACGGTCAAAGGAGTCTAACCCGGCAGGGAGGAACTACCCCTGCGGCAGATTCGGGGAACCAGCTTCGATCCTCTCCTCTTTTTCATGTTCCTTGAGCTGATCGATCAGCTTGAATACGAATTCCCGGTCTCGCTCATCCAGGTCGAAGACTCTGCCAGAGAGTTCCAGACGAAGGCTGCCTCCGCTCTTTAAGTGTATCTTCTTCGCTTCGCCCTCTGCTACCGGGGATGTTGGACCTGACTTTGTTGATGCGGTGTTGACAGCGACTCTTTTTCTAGATCCGGATCTCCTGCGCTGATGCGGCTTGATGTATGGAGAGATGCTGATCCCACTCTCCCTGGCAGCCGCTAAGAAAAAAGACAGGCATCTGCGCACTGTTTCACCGGAAGCGCCGGTTCGCTGAAACAATTCTTCCGCCTGATCAGAAGTAGCAGTCTCCAGACCAAAGGTGGGGCTAAAGACAAAGCTGTAGGAAGCTTCGAGAGCCTCGCGAAGTACCGTTTTTCTTTCGAGATGGTCGCTCTCGAGCAGCCTCTTCAGGCGTCGGGTGGGGTGTCCCGATTCCTTTATCAGACCCAGATAGCGCAACGCTAGCAGGAGTTGAGACTGTACGGTGCCCGATTTGTGGGCCATGACGCTGCGGTCGATTCGGGCCGGCAGTCCCCGGGCCTTCAACTCTCTCATGAAGTTGCCGAAGGTACGGTAGGCGATGTAGGGAGGAATCGGATCAGAACTGGTTGGTGCCATGGATACCCCTCGCTGCTGCAGGGAAGTGACTAGCCCCTTGAGCTAATTGTAGCAGATCATATATCACTTTCCCTACATATATATATCAATGTCGGACTTTTTTTTGAATTGAGATAACTGTCCGACAGAATATGGCATGGAAATGGAGGTATTTGAATGAGAAATCAACAGAGAGAAAGCCAGGGCTGGTTAGGCGAAAAGGCTGTTATATTACTTGGAAACGCTCCAATACGGGCTCAGACCTTTGTCTCAACCGTCCCGGTTCAGGAAAGTCTGGATAGGGCAGTCGACCATGACAGTGAAGGCCTGAGCAAAGATGAGGACTGGAAAATGGACGACCAGTGGACAGCGATCACTGCTTATATGGCTGAAATGTATTTTCCTACTGAAGGCTAGGAAGTGCAGCAGTCATCCACGCTGACCGCGTTGTGCTGCCTCAGCCCGGAGTATGCATAAATTCTCTACTGCATCGCGGAAACCACTCGTCCTGACGGTGTTGCGCTCGATCGG
>JAUXKG010000258.1 GCA_030624355.1 Acidobacteriota bacterium | reverse complement strand
CCAGGGTGAAGACAATCTGGTGTGTCGGGCAGCCAGTCTTCTCAGGAGCACCGCGGACGTAAAACAGGGGGTGCGGATTCGCCTTAAAAAACGAATTCCGGTTGGTGCGGGTCTGGGAGGAGGTTCGAGCAATGCTGCTGTGGCTTTGTTGGCTCTCAACAAGCTTTGGGAGTGTGGCCTGTCCAGTAAAGAATTGACCCAACTGGCTGCCCGATTGGGCTCCGATGTGCCTTTTTTTCTCGTCGGTGGTACGGCATTAGGCCTTGAAAGGGGAGAGAAAGTTGTTCCCTTGGTTGACCTGGTGCAGGAGCAGAATCTGCTGTTGTTTTATCCAGATCTCCGGCTGTCTACTCGGGAGGCTTACAGCCTTGGAGGTTGGCAAAATTATGCAGAGGAACGGATGTTGACAACGGAAGATCTGGATACTACAATGCAGCGTCTTCACGAAACTGTTAACCAGAAAACAGAAGATTGGTCTTTCCTGAAGAATGACTTCGAAGACGTTCTCTTCGAGCGGTATCCTGTTTTGGCGGAAGCTCAGCAGAGGTTGACCGAGGCCGGTTGCAAGAAAGTGATGCTTTGTGGAAGCGGTTCGACGTTGCTGGGTTTAGGTGGTATTCGGCAGGCACGTCGGGCCGTACAACCGATCCTGCAGGGAACCAGGAGTGAGGTGTTTTCCTGTCGAACTCTTTCTCGAGAACGATACATAAAGCTTCTCAACCAATCAGTTAGTCTTATCTGATCATGTCAGACCTGAAGATCTTTTCCGGCCGAGCCAACCTTCCTCTAGCTCAAGAGATTTGTGACTGCCTGGGAATGACTCTGGGGAAGGTCAAGCTGGAGCGGTTCAGCGACGGGGATGTCAATTTCCAGATTCTGGAAAATGTTCGGGGCACCGACGCATTTGTCATCCAGCCGACTGCTCCACCCGTGAATGAGAACCTTGTCGAATTGCTCATCATGATTGACGCGCTCAAGAGGGCTTCAGCGGAACGGATTACGGCCGTTGTTCCCTACTACGGATATGCGCGGCAGGACCGAAAGGATAAACCGAGGGTTCCCATCACTTCTAAACTGGTTGGCGATCTTCTGGCTGCTGCGGGAACCCAGCGATTGCTCACTATGGATCTTCACGCTGGGCAGATCCAGGGTTTTTTTGACATGCCTGTCGATCAGTTGTTCCCCACACCGATCTTTCTTCCACACTTCGCCAAGCTGGATGTCGAGAATCTAACGGTTGTCGCGCCTGACGCGGGTGGAGTGGAGAAGGCACGTGTCTATGCCAAGCGTCTGGGTACCAGTCTGTCCGTCATTGACAAGCGTCGAGTGGGCGACAATGAGGCGGAGGTCATGCACATCGTAGGCGAGGTTGCGGGGAAGAACGCTATTATTGTCGATGATATCATCGACACTGCAGGCACCCTGGTTCAGGGAGCTGAAGCCCTGATTCGTGAGGGTGCCCGGAAGATCTATGCGGCGGCTACTCACCCGGTGCTTTCGGGGCCCGCCATTGATCGCATCATGGACTCGAAGTTTGAAAGTATCCTGGTGACCAATACTATTCATCTGAGTGAAGAGAAAAAAGTGTCCAAGATCAAGGTATTGAGCGTGGCTGATCTTCTCGGGAAAGCAATTCGCTCCATTCACGAAGAAACCTCAGTCAGCACGCTGTTCATTTAAGAGATTTCGCAATCATCGCAATCAGTGGAAAAGGACGATCAGGGCACTCCTCATAGGCATTACAGGATTAATCGTTGAATACCCTGGCCCGGATTGTGCATAGATTCTCTTATGCATGATCCGGACTAGATTTTGTCTCCTCTTCACGCCGCCGCCCCGATTGCAGTAGAATATTGGTTTTTGATTTAGGGAGTAAAAAGACATGGGAAAGTTAGTTGTTCTAGCAGACAGGCGAGAACAACTGGGGAAGAACTCCAACAGGCGGTTGCGTGCCCAGGGCCAGATTCCGGCTGTGGTGTACGGCCACGAAATGAAAAGCCTTGCGGTCAGTGTAGACCCTAAGGATGTGGACCGTATTCTGCATTCTGAAACAGGGCGGAACACGATCTTTGAATTAGAAGTTGGCGGCGACACGACAGAGGTTCTGATCAAGGACTATCACTTGGATCCGATCAAAGGACACCTACTGCACGCCGATTTTCAGGCCGTTGCCATGGACGAACGAATGGTGTTCGAAGTACCAGTACAAGTTGTCGGAACCGCCAAAGGGGTTATTGAGGGAGGCATTCTCGATACCGTGATGCGGGAAATCCAATTGGAGTGTCTTCCCGGGAATGTTCCGGACCACATTCGCGTGGAGGTGAGTGAACTCGACATTGGTGGGTCAGTGCGGGTCAGAGACCTGGAGATCGATCTATCCAACGTGAGCCTTCTCTCTGAACCAGACTTGGTGGTTCTCACTGTGGTGCCTCCTCGGGTTGAAGAGGAACCTGAGGTTGTGGCGGAAGAGGAAGAGGTCGAGGAGCCTGAACTGATCGGGAAGGGTCGACCTGAGGAAGGAGAAGCGGAAGAGGACAAAGAACAGGAGAAAAAGACGAAACAGGAGTGAACCCGCGTGCACCTCATTGTGGGTCTGGGTAATCCGGGTCCCGCCTATCAAGACAATAGACACAATGTCGGTTTCATGTTGGTCGATCGATTGGCGGAAGGGGCGAAAAAGAGGTTCGAGCGGTCAACAACGCTTTCGTTGACCTGTTGCCTTAATCTCTGTGATCAGGAAGTGGTCTTGGCAAAGCCTCAGACCTTCATGAACCTCAGTGGTCGGGCAGTACGAGAACTACTTGGACATTATGCCCTGGAACCGTCACAGTTGCTGGTTGTCTATGATGATTTCGCATTGCAGTTGGGAACCATCCGAATTCGGCCAGTGGGAAGTGCCGGAGGGCACAACGGGATGGAGTCGGTCCTTGAAATTGTGTGTTCGGCCGAAATTCCCCGCTTGAGGATTGGGATCTCCCAGGGGGAACCTCCGTCAGATTGCTCATCCTATGTCCTGGACGATTTCGAGAAGAAGGAAGTCGAGGTCTTGGAGGAAGTGCTGAATCGTTGTTCTCAAGCTATCGACACGATCCTTTCAGACGGTGTGGAACGGGCGATGTCTCTCTATAACTAGTTAGTGCCTTGCTTCATAAATATGATGATGTTTGCTGATGGGGCTTGTGAGAGGAGGTCAAGGAGCGAGGAGGAGGCGATGTCTGGGCATCACTGACGACGAGCGACACAGAGATCATCCACAACCCCCATCAGCCCGAAGGGTGGCGGCGGGGCGGCGCCGATTTCTTTGTCGCTCCTCCTCCCCGATGCACATGGACATCGCGTCGTCGTCGCTTCGCGAACTCGACGCCGTCGCGCTCGCCACAAACGTCATCATATTTATGAAACGAGGCACTTAGACCGGATACTATCACCACCGAAAAATGAAGAGTGACAAAGATGAATTACATTAATCTGTTTCCTGTAGTTGGTGTGCTGGGACTGGTTTCTGCTGGTCTGATTTACTTTTACATTTGCAAGATCCCTGTTACGTCCCCTCGGATGGTTGAGATTGCTGACGCAATTCACCAGGGAGCCATGATCTTTTTGCGGCGAGAGTACACCATCCTGGTGGTCTTCGTGGTGTTGGTGTTTTCGTTCCTGTACCAGGCGATTTCGCTGTGGACGGGAATCGCCTTCTTGTGCGGGGCATTCTGTTCGATGCTGGCCGGCTTTTTTGGACTGAAGGCGGCCACCCGTGCCAATGTTCGTACTACTCAAGCCGCCCGAGATTCTGGAATCGCCATGGCGCTCAACGTGGCCTTTTCGGGAGGGGCCGTGATGGGGCTTTCGGTGGCCAGTCTGGGGCTTATAGGAGTTGTGGGGAGCTATCTACTCTATCAGTACGGTGTCATTGAGATTAGTGATATTAACGGATTCGCCATGGGAGCCAGTTCCATCGCACTGTTTGCCCGGGTGGGAGGCGGAATTTATACCAAGAGCGCTGATGTTGGCGCAGATCTGGTGGGCAAGGTGGAAGCCGGTATTCCGGAAGATGACCCGCGTAATCCCGCAACCATAGCCGACAATGTGGGGGACTGTGTGGGAGATACGGCTGGAATGGGAGCCGATATCTTCGAAAGCTATGTTGGCTCTGTGATTGCCACCATCGCGATTGCGGCAACGGGTGCATCGAAGATTCTCGACATTACCCCCGATAATCGGGAACTGTACATGGCGCTTCCTCTTTTCGTGATTGTCATCGGGTTAGTTGCCTCGCTGATTGGGATCGGATCCATCCGAGTTCTCAGAAATCTGGGACCGGCTTCGGCGCTGCGCTACTCCACCTATGTGAGTGCGGTTTTGCTGCTGGTCTTCAGTTTTGTGGCCGTCCGGACGCTCGATCTCGAGGTGGGCATTTTCTACGCCATCTTGATGGGGACGATTGCTGGCATCGTCATTGGCTTGTTGACTGAGTGGTACACTGGAGGGCCTCCTGTCAGGCGAATCGCGGAAGCCTGCAAAACAGGCGTGGCCACCAACATCATTGCCGGTTTGGCGGTGGGCATGCAGTCTACGGCCTTGCCGGTTCTGACCATCTGTGGCGCCATCTTGATCTCATACAACTCTGCAGGTCTCTACGGTATCGGAATCGCGGCCGTAGGAATGTTGGCTACCGTGGGGATTACCATGTCAGTGGATGCATACGGGCCGATTGCCGACAATGCTGGCGGAAT
>JAUXKG010000135.1 GCA_030624355.1 Acidobacteriota bacterium | reverse complement strand
TGGCAAAGCAGATGGTGCCCAGCTTCATCTTCTGGGTTTGGGTGGCCAGGGCCGAGAGCACCACGATCGACTCCGGCCTGGGCTTGGACAGGAGATTGTCTCCCACCCAGAGGCTGTGAAACTTGCCTGACTTCTCGGCAAACCTTGCGGTACTTAGAAACTCCTCCAGGGTGGTCCAGCCGAACTGGAGTGCCCGGTTGGAAAGGCTGAGGCCGAACTTTACTTGCGGACTGTGCATGCCACTCCCTGATTGCCGAGGCTGTGAAGAATATAGCTCAGACTTGAGGATTGTCCAGGGCCGACTGGACGAGGTCGAATTCTGGCTGGCCAACTGACCCGCATTTCTCACACTCCCTCTACTGCGGAGCCTCATCCATCCGCCCTGCCTGCGTTTCGCTCAGCAGGCCTTGTCAGGGCGGCGCCTGAGACTCCTCGCTACGAGCCAGTGTGAGAAATGCGGGCTAAGCACAGGCGCAACGGAAGGTTGAGAAGGCACTCCCGGTTACATCTTACCAACCGAGGCGAGAGCCAGAACCAAAAGAGAGCTGGCCGCAATCCAAGAGCCTAAGACACGTGCCGGAATTCCTTGCCAATATTTCTTGAGAAATTCGCCCAGTCCAGTCATATAGACCAGTCCCGCACCGGCTCCGATTCCCGTGCCAAGCAACGTCATGATCCTGGCGCGAGTAGCCAGAGTCTCCGGTGTCGAATCCAGTCCCAAAACCAACCCGGCTCCGGCCGCCATGATCACACTGATAGAGACCTTCACCTCTGGTGCCGCTGCAACCAGGACTCCAGTCAGCGCAGGGATGATCAGCAAAGCCGGAATTGGAGGAGGAGCTATTTGGAATCCTGCCAGAATCAGGCCTATCGCGAGCATGAGCACAAAGGTGGGGAAGGCTACCTGTGAATGGGACAGTCCCTGCTGGCCCAGCAAGAGCCCCAGTCCGACAAGAGTTAGGACGTGAGCCGGTACCAGCAATGGATGCAGCATCCCGCTGTAGAAATCACCGACCCCTTCAATTGAACCGTGTCCCAGAGCGGTATCCGGAATGACCAAAATGGTGATCAGAAGGGTGGCCGCCCGAGGCAGAATCATACCAGTCCGATCAAGAAAGCCAGTCCGGCGCAGGCAATGAGACCACCTGCTGCTTGAACCGCAATCTTGCCGACGGGCCAGCGTACAATCAAGCCGAAGGAGATGCCGGTCAGATGCAAAAGACCGGTAGCTGTGACAAAACCTACGCTGTATGCCAATGCGTTTGCGGCATGTGGCAACTCCGTGCCGTGGGCATGACCATGAAAGACCGCAAAGGCCCCTACGATCACCGCCGCAACCCAGAGTGGCGGGCGTGCGGCAAATGCAATCATGGCACCAAGGACGATGGCCGAGACGGCGATTCCCATCTCCACCCCGGGAATCGGTATTCCGATGACACCAACCGCACCTCCACAAGCCATGACCAAAGGAAATACCACCGGCAGCAGCCAGATGGCCGGCAGGCCCAGGAAAGCGCCCCAAAGACCCACTGCCACCATAGCTGCTACATGATCCCAGCCTAAGAGAGGATGCAGGAAACCACTGATGAATCCTCCAGCCACGCCGGTTTCCCCGTGAGCGGAGACAGGGATTGCAGCGCCTAGAACCAGCAAAGTCGTCAGAGCACACACGGCAGCAAATCGTCTCATTCTCTTTGTCCTCCAGAGCATGAAATCTATCTTAACATCTCAATTGAGTGCAACAATCTAACCCGGGTGATGTATAGGTTATCTAGTGCCGCACTTCGTCTGGTTGCAAGTCGGCCTGGCGGGAAGTCTTGTATATTAGAGGAGAAGATGACTGATACGGAGCAGGGCATCCCGGATGTTTTGAAACATAGCCGCAATGAGGCGGTGCTGGAATTCATCAAAGACTTCTCCGCACATTCTGACGTTGCTGTTGTGCTTGAGGAAGCCGTGGCACGCTTGGGAGATGTGCAGACATTTTGTCCCGATCCCTTGCGGTACCGATACGTGCTGGCCTTCACGAAGAAGATCATCTTTGGTTTTGCCATGGGCAGTAACATGATCGCCTTTCGGCTGAATCCCCTTTTCAAGGGTCGTGCGCTGGAAACAGGGGGATCTGACCTCTCAGAACCGGGTCCTGACTGGGTCTCCTTTGTTCCCTTTCGGGATGACTGGCCGGAGATTGATTTCAAGTTCTGGGCGCTGAAGGCCTACCTGTGCGCCAGGAGCTGAATAGAAGCGAGCTCTGGGAGCCAAGCCTGGAAATACAACTGCCTCTTACATCCCCATCTGCCATATCTTCACACCGGAGATCGGATAGATAAGCATCAGTATGTTCAGAAGAAGACTGTCGCGAATCCAGAGCAGGAGCACTGCTTCCAGAAGCAGGAATCCTGCCAGGGTCACCCGCCAGGGAAGCCATGAGGCCAAGACGAAGCCCAGGGCAGCAGTCAGGATGTCTCCGGTCGAGTTGATGACACTGTCCCCGTAGTAGTCGAGAGAAATGGTCGCTTCTCGATATCTTTGGATCACCCAGTCAGAATTCTCGAACACCTCCCAGCCCGCTTCGATTGCCACAGCCAGGACACCTCGCACTCGCACCGGCAGGTTTCTTGCTGCCAGCCAAAGGAGTCCATAGAGACCCAAGCCGTGTGAAATGTGGGTCAAGGTGTAAGGGTCGGCCAGTCGTTGCGAGTTGAACTGACTCCAGATATCCCCGGACCACAACCCTGGTTGGCCTGCTGTCCCCCACAGCGTTCTCCCCATGGCCAGAAGCACACCGGCGGTCACGGCGACAGTGGCTGCCGCCACTGTCAAACACATCCAGAACGGTATTGGATGTCGAGGTGGAGTCATCGTGTCAGACGGCCAGCCACTGAAGGATCAGGGCCAGGCCCACTGTCAGTGTTGTGGCGGTCACAACATAGCCCACTGCACAACGCTTGCCGAACTTGCCGAAGACAACCGTCAGCTCTGTGAAATCTGTCGTCACGCCTACCAGAACCACAACAAAGACTACAGGCAAGGTGGCTCCCATCTGGTGCAGTTGACCGGCAAAGATTGAAAACCCTTCTGAGCACAGCTCTACGGCTATCGCGATCGGTAGGGCAGTCAAGACCGGGTTGAAAGAGGCCTCGCTGCCCAGGTACTCGGCCACCCATACCATGGGAATGAAGGCCTTCAGGACGGCAGCCAGTAGCAGTCCGATAGCCAGGAATTTCCATAGTTCCAGGAAAGACTCCCAGCCTTTTCGCCCGGCATTGACCAGCCTGGCCTGGAAGGGCAACTGGCCCGGCTTCTGGTCACCAAGGGAATCCTCACACGCTGCTGCCGTGCTCAGTGGCTCCGGGTCATCCAACCATCCGTGATCTTCCAGTCGTCCGAGTACCATCCCAGCCAGGAAGGCCACCGACAGGGCACCGCCGAACACAATGGCTGTTCCTCTAAAGCCCAGAAAGTTATAGAAAATGACAAGCTGCACGAACCCCGCCCACGGGGCAGCCAGCATGAAGGTCAAGGCTGCAGCCCTGGTCGCTCCGCCTTGTCGCATGGTTACGGCAATGGGTATGGCTCCGCAAGAACAGACCGATGTGATGGTCCCGGACAAGGTGGCTCGAATCATAGTGGAGACGGTGTTTCTGCCCAGATAACGCGAGAGCAGCTGTTTGGATATGAACTCGGCTACCACACCTGCAATCAGGAACCCGATCAGAAAGTAAAGCCACAGATCAGTCAGCAGATTGGCAACTGCTTGTGCGTACAGGTTCAGCCAGCTCATCTGTCAGGTAGTCCGTTTGCTGGGCGGCATTACACTCCGCGAGTAAAGTGATTGGCCACGATCCGCCGCCAGGCGTAGGCAGCCACCAGGCTGGTGGGAATATGGGCCGAAGTCAGGTTGCCCCGGGGAATGACCGCAGCACTGGCCACCAGGAGGTTCTCCACGTCATGGGATTCAAAATCGGAATTCACCACGGAATTCTTACGACTCTCTCCCGCCCGACAGCTACTGGTCTGGTGGCCTATGTGGAATCGTTTGGGCGGCTTCCGATCGATCTTCACCGGTTTGACCTCCATTTTCTCATACAGCTCGACGATCAATTCCGTTCCCTCTTTCAGGCTTTTCAGCACTCGAGCATCTTCGCGGTTGTACACGAATTTTCCGATGGGAGTGACCACTCCCTTGTCCCAGATAGCTGCGGCCAGGCTGGCCGAGATGTTGCCAAAGCGACGGCACACGGTCCGCATGTATTCTTTGTGCTCCCACCCCAAGTCGGGAGCAAACCGGTGCAGAGCCAGCACGTGAGGATAGGCTTCGTCCACGGCTGACATCTTCGAGTCGTTGATTCGCAGGGTCTGATAGCCCATGCTTCCCATCATTCTGAAAAAATAACGCCCCACGCCGCCCCGGTCCCCTTTGATATCGATATCAAAAAGCGCGTTCACGCCGTGTCCCATGTCTCCATCCAGATGCCGCCCCACATTGTTGTTTTCCACGATGAGCCGATCTCCGAGAAACTCCCGGGATCCATAACCGGAGCGCATCAGAACCACCGGCGTTCCCGCCGTTCCGCAAGTCACGATGACCTTGGGTGCCCGGGCTTCATTGTGCTGCCCGTGCCGGGTGTAGTGAACCCCTTTGGCCACGGCCCGTCCACCCTGCTTTTCGATGATCACTTTTTCGACTTCCGAATCCGTGATGATCTTGACTCCATTTATCTCCGCCAGGTGGATGTAGTAGAGGCTGCTCCCCTTGGAATCGTACTTGCACAGGTGTCCCGAACCGCAATATCCACAGTCGATGCAGTTGCTCCGTCCTACCGGAGCCGGACCCACGTTATAGCCAGTGCCACGGGCTGCATCCCGGAAGAGAAAATTGCCCCGCGTCATGTTCTGCTCCGGTGCGGGATGAATGTTGTAGACTTCCCGGATCTCCTGGCTGGCTGACCGGAACTTCTCTTCATCCCAGTCGACTCCCGTCTCCCAGCGCCAGTGATCAAAGTCCTCCTTGATCGGGTGGTAGGCATTGCCTCCCCAATGAAGACCGCAGCCTCCCATCATTTTGTTCTGGTGGCCATCATAGGGCCACGGTTCGGCCCTAAACTCCTGGTAGTTGATATTGACGATCGCCTGGCGCCGCCCGGTGGCGCCGTAGCCGGGTCGGGGTTCCTGCTGGCCCCCGATAAAGTAGGGACCACCCTCGATCAGAGCCACCCGCAGACGGTCCCCCGTCTTGGGGTGGATTCCATGCTCGGCTATGCGCGAGGCTATGAGACAGCCGGCCGTGCCTCCTCCAGCCACAATCAGATCATAGGAATCATAGTCTGGCATGACAGGCCTCCTTGCTCCAGATGCCCAGAAACGGTTTGAACCCTGTTGCTGGTCCAGGTCTACAGTTCAAATCTTAGAGTCTGGGCCGGGGAAAGACAATGCACATCTCCTTCATGTTGGGCTCGGTACGGATGGAGTTGGACTGTGCGGCCATACTATACTCGGGTATTGGGTGGAGTCCGAGTTGTCGTGGCTTCCAAAAATAGGGCCAACCGAGCCAGCGAGAGCCTGCAGCGTGGGGAGCAACATTTGCGAGGAGGCCGACAGTTGAAAATTATTGTAGTAGGAGGAACGGGAACCATCGGAAGGGAAGTGGTCAAGCTTCTCTCTTCCAGCCATGAGATCGTCACGGTTGGCTATGACGACGGTGATCTCCAGGTTGACATCGCCTCAAAGGATGCCATAAAGGGGCTTTTTCGCGAGGTGGGCTCTTTTGATGCGGTGATCAGCGCGACCGGTGTGGCGAAATTTGGCAGTATTGAAGAGCTGAGCGACGAAGATTACATGTTCGGATTGACCAATAAGCTGATGGGGCAAGTCAATCTGGTGCGCGTAGGCCTCAATTACATTAATGATAATGGGTCCTTCACGTTGACCACGGGCGTGAGCCAGAAACCCAGACCGGGAAGTTCGGCAGTGACCATGGCCAATGCCGCCGTGGAGGGTTTTGTGCGCGCTGCCGCTCTGGAACTGCCGCGGAGTCTTCGGGCCAATGCAGTGAGCCCCGGTCCCGTAAAGGAGACCCTGGAAGCCAAGGGAAAGGACAGCAGTCATGGCATCGCTGCAGCTACCCTTGCGCTGTCCTACAAAGAGAGCGTCGAAGGAGACCGAAACGGCGAAGTGCTCGATGCCAGATGATTAACTCCTCGGCCAGCTTCAGGTGGCCCATCAAGGCATCGGAGGGGCGACCGCAACGCCAAAGCGAAAGGGTTTCATTTCTGCTCACTTTTTCCGTACGTACAGATAGTAATGATTTCCAATCTGACCCGCGTCTGCACGCTCGATAAGTAGGCAGTCCAGGTAGCGAAGGGGAAACAGGAGCCATCCCAGGATGACATGGATGACGCCCTTGGCCCATCGAGCCTTCACCCAGGTTTTTGCGTACTCCAGAGTAAAAACAAGCCAGGTGGCCGTGGGGCCGGTTCGCCACCCCCCTTCCGGGATCTCAAATTCGCTGCAAAGCTGCGTGAGGCCATCGGGAGTGTAGCGGCGAAAGTCTCTGGGATATTCGTGAAAGGGATGACAAAAGGGAACCACAAAGTGAGCGATTCCTTCCCTGGCCAGACAGCGATGAATCTCGCCAACCAGCCGCTCCGGGCTTTCAACGTGCTCTAGCACGGCGTCGCATTCCACCCGGGTGAATTGTCTGTCTTTGAAAGGAAGCTGCTCGGCCGTACAGGCCACGTCGACCCCGGGCAGTGCGAACAGGTCGACATTGATGTAGCCGGGGACTTGGTTTCCCGCCCCACCGATGTACAGATTCCATCTTCCCAGCGGGTAGCGGGGTTCGATCTTCTTCTCCTGCCGGTTGTGGTAGACAGGCGAGGGA
>JAUXKG010000002.1 GCA_030624355.1 Acidobacteriota bacterium | reverse complement strand
CATCCACAACCCCCATCAGCCCGAAGGGTGGCGGCGGGGCGGGGCCGATTTCTTTGTCGCTCCTCCTCCCCGATGCACATTGACATCGCGTCGTCGTCGCTTCGTGAACTCGACGCCGTCGCGCTCGCCACAAACGTCACCGTATTTATGAAACGGGGCACTTAGTCCTAAAAGAACAAAGGGACTGTGTAGAAATTCGAACGACTTCTATCTCTTGCTCTTGAGAGAGGAAAATTGACGATCCGCAAGATAACTGGATCTGACTAGAGGACCACTTTCTACATGTTCAAACCCCAGGTGCTCTCCTACTGTCTTCCAGTAGCGAAACTCATCCGGATGATAATAGCGCGACACCGGCAAATGCCATTGCGTCGGACGGAGGTACTGCCCTAGTGTCAGTATGCTCACCCCTCGCTTGACAAGATCCTCCATCACTTGCCGGATCTCAGCCTCTCGTTCACCCAGACCCAGCATCATACCTGTCTTACTTACAATCCGGGGGGCCCTTCGTTTGATCTGTCGCAGAACCTCCAATGAAATCGTGTATTCTCCACCTCCCCGGGCTTGCGGGTACAATCGGGGCACAGTTTCGATATTGTGATTGACAATCTCCGGTCCAGATTCCAAAACCGTCTGCAGCGCCTGAGCCGACCCTTGAAAGTCGGGGATCAAGACCTCTACGACACACTTGGGACTTCGGCGCCTAACTGCCAGAACAGTCCGTGCAAACAGATCGGCTCCCCCATCGTCCAGGTCGTCACGATCGACGGAGGTAATCACCACATGACTAAGGTCCATGGCTCTGACTGCCTCACCCACCCGCTCGGGTTCCACCCAGTCAACCTGCGACGGAGTTCCTTTGCTCACAGCACAATAGCGACAGCCTCGGGTACACACATCTCCCAGAATCATGAATGTAGCCACACCGTGAGCCCAACATTCCCCCATGTTCGGACACCTCGCCTCCTGGCACACAGTGTTCAAATTCAAGCCGGCCATGAGCTTCTTCAATTCATGCACCTTTTCTCCAAAAGGCGCTCGCACTCTCAGCCAGGAAGGGTGTCTGCCTGCTGGAAGATCTTGTTTTTCTTGCTTTTCCATGTGCACCCGCTAACCATAGCAAATTCTATCCGGGCTGCACAGTTGTGTGCTGCAGTCGACAGTTCGGGATAAAGGGAGTGTTCGGAAACTCTCCTTCTGGCGCGAGACGGTCTTTGTTATACTGAACCGGACGATCAGAAACTCACGGACGTGGATTGACCGGACCCGGAAACAACAGTGTACGACTACCTAGCATTCATTCTGCTGGTGTTCTTTGCAGCCGTGACCTGTGGTGGAATGATCGCAATCAGCCAATGGCTCGGACCGCGCCGCCAAAGCGTGGTTCATGACATGCCGTTCGAGTGCGGAGTTGCACCGACAGAAATCGTGAAGGGTCGTTTCTCGGTCAAGTTTTTCGTCGTTGCGCTTCTCTTTGTCCTTTTCGACGTTGAGCTGATCTTTCTTTTCCCTTGGGCAGTGGTCTACCGGGATCTTGGTTTGTTCGGCTTTGTGGAGATGTTGATTTTTCTCCTGGTGGTCCTCTCGGGACTTTTCTACTCTGTTAAGCGGGGGGCTTTGGAATGGAAATAGACGACCAGGGAAGTCTACAACACGGTTTTTTCACCAGCAAACTGGATAAGATGGTGGGGTGGGCCAGAAAATATTCGATTTTTCAGTACCCCTTCGTGACCGCCTGCTGTGGCATGGAATACATGTCAACCGCCTGCGCTCACTATGACATTGACCGTTTCGGAGCCGGACTCCCACGTTTTTCACCCCGCCAGGCAGATGTTCTCTTCGTGGTGGGAACAATCAGCCAAAAGCTGGCTCCAGTGCTGTTACACATCTACGAGCAGATGTGCGCACCAAAATGGGTGGTGGCCTTTGGTGTCTGTACCTGCACCGGCGGTTTCTATGACAACTACGCTACGGTTAGAGGAATCGATCACATCATCCCGGTGGATATCTATATTCCGGGGTGTCCTCCTCGACCGGAAACCGTCCTGCAGGGGTTGATGCTGCTACAGGAGAAAATCCAGAATCAGCGTCAGGAAGTCTGACAAGCAACGATTACAAGAACGACCCTTTGAAGTGAACTGCACAGGTGCATGGAAGAAAGCAAGACGCTGCAAAGTCTGAAGGAGCGGTTCCCGGAAGACATCATTCAGACCCATTCTCTGCTGGGACAGGACACTGCCACCATCACCAAATCCGGACTCCTCGCGCTAGCCGGTTATTTGAAACAGGATCCCGAGCTCCAATACGACTACCTCATGGATCTTACCGCAGTCGATTATTGGAAGCGAACGCCCCGCTTTGAGGTCGTCTATCATTTCCTTTCTATCAAAAATCACAGTCGGGTTCGTATCAAGGTGCCGGTCGGCATCCGTGAACCTGAAATAGACAGCCTGACCGTCCTCTGGCCCGGAGCCAACTGGTACGAGCGGGAAGTCCACGACATGTTTGGCATTCACTTCACAGGCCATCCTGACCTGCGGAGAATCTTGATGTACCCTGAGTTCGAAGGTCACCCCTTACGCAAGGATTATCCCATTGACAAACGCCAGCCCCTGGTAGGTCCGAAGGACTAACGGCAGCGTCTGTGAATAGACCGAAGGATCGAGCCATGGCAGAGCCAAAAGAGTTGGAAACCAAAACCATGCTTCTCAATGTCGGACCGGCTCATCCGGCCATGCATGGAGTTGTCCAGATCAAGGTCCAACTGGATGGGGAAATCGTTCGCAAGGCGGACATCGAGATCGGATACCTCCACCGCGCCTTCGAAAAGGAATGTGAGAACAGCACCTATACACAATGTTTCCCTTACACCGACCGTCTGAACTACGTGTCTCCTTTGATCAACAATTTTGCTTTCGCAGCCGCCGTAGAACAGCTCATGGATCTGGAGATCCCTCCACGCTGCAATTACATACGGGTCATCATGAGTGAGATTTCGAGAATCACCGACCATCTGACCTGTATCGGAGCCTCGGCCATGGAGCTGGGAGCGTTTTCCGCCTTCCTGTATATGATCAAGGCCCGGGAATGGCTTTACGAACTGATCGAGAGTGTGACGGGTGCCCGGCTGACAATTTCCTATGCTCGAATCGGTGGAGTCAAAGCTGACCTGCCTGAGGAATTTGCGAAACAATGCCGTGCAGCACTTGAAAAAACACGTGAAGTGATCCAGGAAATGGATGATCTTCTTACCCGTAATCGTATCTTCTACGATCGCACGCGGGGGATCGGAATTATTTCACCGGAAAAGGCCCGCTCCTACGGCATCACCGGACCATTCCTGCGCTCAACCGGCGAGGATTACGACGTTCGAAAGGTTTTTCCCTACTTTGGCTATGACCGCTTTGATTTTGATGTGCCGATTGGAGAGCGGGGAGACAACTATGATCGCTACCTGGTACGCATGGAGGAGATGCGGCAGTCGATTCGGATCATCGAGCAGGCTTTAGACTCCATTCCCGAAGGGCCCACCAATGTGGATCCAGAAGGTCACATCATTGATCCGGATCTGATGGCTGACCTGGGCAAGTTTGGCAAGACAGCCGGCCTTCTCCATAACGAGGTATTGATTGAACCGACCCTGAAAGGCTCCGAAAAGCGCTATCACGACCGCCTCCATGCAGCTACGAAGGAGGCTTGGCTGCCCCCCAAGGAAAAGGTTTACGCCAGCATAGAGGCCCTCATGAATCACTTCAAGATTATCATGCTGGGGCATGGAGTCAGACCGCCGAAAGGGGAAGTTTATTTTCCGGTCGAGGGGGCCAATGGGGAGCTGGGATTCTACATAGTCAGTGATGGAACCGACCGTCCCTGGCGGGTTCGCTGCCATCCACCCTGTTTTCCCATCATGGCGGCCCTGGACCATATCATTGAAGGTGATCAGCTGGCCGACATCGTTCCGACTTTCGGCTCTGTCAATATGATCGCGGGGGAACTGGATCGGTGAGCTCCAGCTTTGAATTTACATCAGAAAACCAGGACCGATTCAGCCAGATCCTGTCCCGCTATCCGTACAAGAGAGCCGCCATGCTGCCCACCTTGCACCTGGCCCATCAGCAGAACGGATATATTTCGCCCGAGGTGGAGCAGTACGTGGCTGGGCTCCTGGAGGTATCCCTGGTTGATGTTCGTGAAATATTGACCTTCTACACGCTCTTCTTCCAGCGTCCCATGGGGCGCCATCACATTCGGTTGTGCAAAAGCATCAGCTGCTGGATTCGCAAAGCCGATCGAATCGAAGAGTATCTGGTTGAGAGGTTAGGTGTGGCCAGCGGAGAAATTACCAAGAACGGCAATTTCAGCTGGGAAGCAGTTCCCGACTGCCTGGGAGCTTGTGAACTGGCTCCCATGATGCAATTGGACAAGGACTACCATGGTCCCTTGACACCAGACAAGGTAGACCAGATTTTGGAAGTTGTATCCGATTCAGATAGTAAGGTCTGAAGAAAAGAGGGGACAGTCTACTCGTCCCCTCTTTTCCTTGCGCTAGAGCAGCCCATATGCCGATTGTAAAATTGCTCTCGGAACATTTTGGAAATCCTCGGGCCAAAGAGTTGGATTGGTGCCAAAACCAGGGAGGCTACCAAGGAGCTCGCCAGGCCCTGGAAATGAAGCCGGAGGCGGTCACAGACCAGGTCATCAAGTCCAACCTGAGGGGCCTGGGAGGTGCCGGATTTCCCACCGGCAGAAAATGGACCTTCGTCCCCAAAGACACCGGCCAGCCGATCTACCTGGCAGTCAACGCGGACGAGTCAGAACCGGGAACCTTTAAAGATCGCTACATCCTAGAATGGGACCCTCACCGCCTGATCGAAGGAATTATCATCTGCGCACACGCTGTCGGCATTCACACGGCATACATCTACACTCGTGGTGAATACGTTCGCCCCGCAGAGTCCCTCCAGCAAGCCCTCGACGATGCTTATCGGGAAGGAGTGCTGGGCAAGCGGGTTCTAGGCACCGACTTTCACCTGGAAGTCCACCTTCATCGCGGCGCAGGTGCCTATATTTGTGGAGAGGAGACCGGACTGCTGGAATCACTGGAGGGAAAGAAGGGCTGGCCACGACTCAAGCCTCCCTTTCCCGCAGTGGTGGGATTGTTTGGTTGTCCCACGGTGATCAACAACGTAGAAACTCTTTCCCATCTCCCCAAAATCATTCTGAAGGGAGACGTCTGGTTTGCCGAGGTTGGCTGCCCGCAAAATGGAGGGACTCGGCTCTTCGCCTTGTCGGGAAACGTTCAAAACCCCGGAGTCTATGAACTGCCTTTGGGAACTCCAATGCGTGAACTGATCTACGAACATGGAGGTGGAATCCTTGACGGCAAGGCCCTCAAGGGAATCATACCGGGAGGTGCCTCCGCGGGTGTGTTGACAGCCGAGGATTTGGATATTCCTCTGGATTTTGACAGCTTGATGAAACGAGGCTCGATGCTGGGGTCGGGTGCAGTGGTGGTCATGGATGAGGATATCTGCATGGTTAAGGCGGCTCACAACATCATGCGCTTCTTTTCCCATGAGTCGTGCGGTCAGTGTACCCCCTGCCGCGAGGGTACCGGCTGGGTCTACAAGATATTGAATCGAATTCTGGATGGCAGTGGAACTCGTGAGGATACCAGAACGCTGTTGGAGTTAGCCGACAACATGAGCGGTACCAGTATCTGTGCACTAAGCGATGGAGCTGCTATGTCCTTCAGAAGCTATGTCCAGAAATTTACATCGGAATTCGAATATCACATCCTGCATAAAAAGTGTGATTTGATTAAAAGAAAAGAGGCGACTACAGGTTGAACTACCCATGTCTTGAAGATTCGAACCGCTGCAGATGCAGACAGAATTGCTCACGATGATGAACAACTCAAAGATTGCCTGCCGTCGGTCGCAAAGATGAGTCTATCCAAGGAGTCAGGTTCCAAACCATGCCAACTCTGACAATCAACGGACAAGAAATTGCCGTAGATGCTGGTTCCACGGTGATCCAGGCCACCGAAAAACTGGGTATATATGTGCCTCGGTATTGTTACCATCCGGGACTTCCTATCGCCGGAAGCTGCAGGATGTGCCTGGTCGACATCGAGAACATGCCTAAACTGGCCATCTCCTGCCATACCCCGGTCCAAGAAGGGATGAAGGTCAGCACTGACTCCGAAAAGGCCAAGCAAGCAAGAAAGTCGATGCTTGAGTTTCTCTTGACCAATCATCCACTGGATTGTCCGGTATGCGACCAGTCTGGAGAATGCGATCTTCAAAATCTCTATATGGAGATAGGACAGTATGACAGCCGCTTTCTAGAAAATAAGATCAAGAGAAAGAAGGCCTTCCCTATCGGTCCCCACGTGATTCTCGATCAGGAAAGGTGCATCCTATGCACACGTTGCACACGCTTTTGTGACAACGTTTCCCAGACCAATGAATTGGGCGTCTTCAATCGAGGCAACCGCTCAGTGGTCGATCTTTACCCGGGCAAGGCTCTTGAAAATCCCTACTCGGGAAACGTCATTGACATCTGCCCTGTTGGAGCCCTCACAGAACGGGAGTTTCGTTTTCAATGCCGTGTCTGGTACCTCTCGACCCAGCAGTCCATCTGCAATGGATGCTCCAGGGGATGTAATATCCACATACACTTCAACTCAGACAGACGCTACAAAGCTGGTGGAAGACGGGTCCAGCGCTTGAAACCACGGTTCAACCCATTCGTCAACCAGTGGTGGATGTGCGACGAAGGACGTTTTTCCTATGAGAGTCTGGATGAGAAACGGATTCAGTCGCCTTCTCTGCGGGTCGCGGGAACACTCCAAGACTCTGACTGGGAAACCGTCACTAAAACGATCGCACTGGTCCTTCGAACGTCGATTGAGAAGTTCGGTCCCAACTCTGTTGGCGTGATTGCCTCTCCTCAACTCTCCAACGAAGAACTGTATCTGATTCGAGAGTTGTTCGTAGAGTTCATGGGACTCCCTCAGGTCGGCTACCGGAATCCCTGGGAGCAGCCAGGCTTTCAGGATGATTTTCTAATCCGCGCCGACAAGAATCCCAACAGCCGGGGAGCCGAGGAAATGGGCCTGCTGGCAGATGTCCAGGATATGCTGGATAAAGCGTCCAAGGGAGAAATCAAGGTCCTGTACGTCATCAGCCACGATTTGAACAACGACCAGGCCCAACAGATGCTTCAGCAGACAGAGTACATCATCTTCCAGGGGACTCACTGGAACAGCACGGCGGAGCTGGCCCAGGTAGTGCTGCCGACAGCAACCTTTGCAGAGAAGGATGGGACCTTTACTAACTTTGAAGGTCGCCTTCAGCGGTTTCGACAGGCTTTACTGCCTCTCGCTGATTCCAAACCCGATCACGAGATCTTCGCGCAATTGGCCCGACAGCTAGAGCATCCTCTGCCCTATGAAACTCCCGAGGAGCTGTTCATCGCATGGTACGGGAAGCCCTATGAGAAACTCGATACCTTTGGAGAGATGCTGCACGAGAACTCAAGCCGGGACATCTGATTGATGGAGTATTTCATACATTTCATCAAGGCTCTTTTTGTTTTCAACGTCGTCATGGGCTACATGTTCATTCTGAGCTGGATGGAACGCAAGCAGAGTGCCTTGATGCAGGATCGGATTGGAGCCAATCGGGCCGACATTCTTGGGTTTCGCTTTTTGGGACTGTTTCACCCTATTGCCGACGCCATCAAACTACTGACTAAGGAAGACTTCATTCCTCCCACGGGAAATCGTTTCCTGCACACCCTGGCCCCCATGGCCGCTCTGTTCTTTGCCCTGGTCGCCTTCGCCGTTATCCCTTTCGGCGGAATCTATCAATTGGGCGATTATACGGTCTCCCTGCAGCTTCTGGATTTGAATGTCGGCTTACTGTACGTTTTTGCTGTCATGAGCATGGGGATCTATGGATTTGTATTGGCCGGCTGGTCCTCTGCCAACAACTACGCTCTACTGGGAGGGCTGCGTGCGGCCAGCCAGATGATCTCATACGAAATCACCATGGGTGCTACCATCATTGGTCTTCTTATGATCTATGGCACCTTGAACCTTCAGGAGATCACTCTGGCACAGGGGCACTTAATTTGGGGATGGCTCCCCATGTGGGGGGTCTTATTGCAGCCGCTCGGATTTATTCTCTTCGCTACGGCAGCTATGGCGGAAACCAAACGCGTTCCTTTTGACGTACCCGAGGGAGATTCTGATATTATCGGTTATTTCGTCGAGTACAGTGGCATGAAGTTCGGAATGTTCTATTCCACTGACTTTGTGGGAACGGTGCTGGCATCATCTCTAATTACAACATTGTTTTTCGGAGGATGGCAGGTTCCTTATCTGGCTTCCGGTGGCTTCAGTTTTCCGGGAGGAACAGCCATTTCTCTCTCCCAGCCGGTAGTCATGGGTTTGCAGATCGGCTCCTTCCTGCTAAAGGTCTTTTTCTTCTGCTTCTTGATGATGTTGGTTCGCTGGACCCTGCCCCGTTTCCGATGGGATCAACTGATGAAACTGGGTTGGACAATCATGCTTCCTCTGTCGATCGCAAATATCCTTGTGACCGGACTGATTATCTTACTGGCAGACTGAGGTTACCAAGACACGCCCTACTCGAAACTATCATGGGTATAAAGAGAATTGAGAGAAAACCTGGATTCTGGGAGCGCACCTACCTCCCTGCAATCGTAAAAGGACTTCGTTTGACCGCCAGACACTTTTTTCGCAATTTTTTCATTCACCTGCTCCACCAACTGGGCTTGGCACAACACTTGCGCGGCGGAGAGACCTTCCAGTACCCGGAAGAACGGCGACCCTTGTCCTCCCGCTTGCGAACTCTCCACCGTCTAACCCGGCGGGAAGATGGGTCACCTCGCTGCGTGGCCTGTATGATGTGTGAAAGTGTTTGTCCGGCCCGCTGCATCTACATCGTGGCAGGAGAGCATCCGAATCCTCAAATTGAGAAGTATCCGGTGCGCTTTGACATCGATCTGGGCCTGTGCGTTTTCTGCGGATTCTGCATAGAAGCCTGTCCGGAAGATGCTATCCGCATGGACACAGGCATCCTGGAGTTCTCCTCATACAGCCGAGAGGGAATGGTCTATGATCTCGATAAACTGCTTTCTCTCTCCCCCGCACCCCTCAGGTCTGAAAGGGCCGCTGGGACCGATGATCCGGCTAATTTCGAAATGTCTCCTGAAAACACTTCTGAAAAAGGCCTTTGACCTCACCCATGCTGACACTTCTGTCCAATAGTCGACTCAAAGAGGTCATTGGGCAGTTCGTCAGTCCGCACGGGTTGATCAGTTGGAAGTAACGCAGATCGGTGTGAATATTTAAAGCAAAACCGTGCATCGTAATCCAGCGGCTCACACCTACGCCAATCGAGGCCAGTTTGCCCTGATCACTCCACACACCCGTCAAACCCTGCCGACGAAAGGCTCTGACCCCCAACCGCTTGACCGTGCGAATGAGACTTGATTCGAGGTTTCTCAAGAATAGATGGACATCCCGATGACGCCGGCGCAGATCAAGATGGAGATATCCCACTAGTTGCCCAGGCCCGTGATAGGTCACATCTCCGCCGCGATTAATTGATATCGGCTCGATCGAAGTTCCATTCCAGTCACTTTTCGCCAGCAAATTCTCCTCTTTTCCCAACCGCCCAGTGGTAAAAACGTGAGGATGCTCCAGCAAGTAGACGGTTTCAGGCCCATCCTGATCGGCAATCCTCAAAACTGTCTCCTGCTGACGCCGCAGAGCTTCCGGCAATTTGATCAAGCCCAAATCAACAAACCGCATTAACTCATTCTAGTGTCCTATCTTACAAATAGCATGACATTTGTGAGACAGGACACTAGACCCTCCGCTTCGACTCTGCTGGTGATCCGGAAACAGAGGCCGAATCCGGCCACAACAACCTGGCAGGCCAGATGTTAGAATAAGGGTGTCTACCCATGAAGAAGATCTCGCGAGTCGTCTACGCCGAAATCATCACCCCTTCTTTGATTACCCTACTGGTATTGACGTTCGTGGTATTCACCCGGGAATTTGGCCGGCTGGCTGAGATGCTGATTCGAAAGAATGCTGACACGATCACCGTTTTGCAGGTGGTCCTCTCTCTTCTACCCAGTATTCTAATTTTCACAGTGCCTTTTTCTTTTCTCATCGGAACCTTGATCGGATTCACCCGTCTCTCCGCAGACAGTGAGATGGTTGCCATGCAAGCCAACGGTGTTGGAATCTACCAGATGCTGAGACCGGTTCTTAAGGTTGGGATAGGGGTGTCGATCGTGACCTTCCTGCTGACCCTTTTCCTTCTTCCCCTGGGGAATTGGTCCCTGCAAACAATTCGTTTCCGTATCGGCCTTCGCCCTGTTCAATCCGAGATCAAACCCCGTATCTTCAACGAGGACTTTCCGGGAATGATTCTATATGTGGAAGACATTGAACTGCTCAATTCCGCCTGGCTGGGTGTCCTCATGGCCGACAGCGGAGCCACCGGAGAAAAAAGAATCATTCTCTCCAAAAAGGCTTCTCCTCTCTTCAGCCAAGATGCCAAGCGGCTTCAGCTCCACTTTCAGGAGGGTTCGATCTACACTGTGACTCCACAGTCTCCCGAAAAAGACAGCCTGACTACTTTTCATACCCTCGACGTACCGGTGCGGTCCGCCCAAATTGGTCGGACCACGATTGGCCCCAAGAGACCGAAAGAAAAGACCACCCGAGAGCTTGTTGTCGATCTGCAAGGACCAGACACAGTCTCTTCAAAGCAAACTCTGGTAGAACTCCACCGACGCCTGGCCCTGCCGCTTTCGGCTTTGATCTTTGCGGTCTTAGGCGTCACCATGGCAGGCCACACACCCCGAGGAAGTCGAAGCTACGGATTCCTGTTGGGAATCGGGATCGCTTTGGCCTACTATTTGCTGTTCGCCGCAGGCACCGAGCTGGCTGAGGATGGAGCCTTGTCGATCGCCTGGGGAGTGTGGGGCGCTAATCTCCTTCTGCTGTTGGCTGGTCTCCTGAGCCTCCGCTATCGCCTGTCTGGATTCCCCTTTCTTCGCGGACTGGCTCTCCATCTCGGCTTGATACAAGGACTGCAACTCCTTCAACGGCTCCGTCAAATGCTCGGATTCCTTTTTCTGAGAGTGCTGGGTCGCTTTCATGGCGGTTCCTTCTCCGCGAGTAACATTCGATTGCAGCTATTGCAAATTGTCGATCGACATATCAATCAAATATTTCTCCTCTACTTCAGTCTAACGCTGGCAATCAGTGTGTCTCTTGTTTATCTTTTTACTTTCTTCGAACTTGTCGACGATGTCTTCGAACACAACATCTCCTACCGAGTCGTCTTGGACTACTACTTCTATTTTCTCCCCCACGTCTTGATGTTGATCGTTCCTATTTCGTTGCTAATTGCCACCTTGCTGACCTTTGGATCACTGGAAAAAACGAACCAAATAGTCGCTCTGAAGGCTTGTGGAGTGAGCGTTTACCGTCTGGTTGTTCCAGTATTAACTACGGCTTTGGCAGTGAGTGCCCTGATTTTCGTTCTACAAGAATATGTTCTCCCCTATGCGAATCAGAGGCAGGACAGCTTGCGAAACATCATCAAGGGCCGTCCCGTTCAGACCCACTACCAGGTGGGTCATAACTGGATCTTCGGCCAGGACAATCGCCTATACAACTACAACTACTTTGATTCAGATCGCGCGGTCTTCGCTCAAATCTCAGTCTATGAACTGAGTATCGGCCAAAACCAACTGCTGGGCCACATCTACGCTCAGCGAGCTGAATGGGACCCCGGCACTAGTGGTTGGATACTTTACAACGGGTGGCGGCGGACCCTGCAGCCCGGAGGCACTGCTCAATTTTCAACCTTTGACAGAAGCCATTTCTTTTTCCCTGAGACTCCCAGATATTTCCGAAAGGAAGTTCAAGAGTCGAACAAGATGACTTATGGGGAGCTGAACCAATACATTCTGGGCCTCCAACAGGGCGGTTTCGAAGTAGACCACCTGAAAACCGAGCTGAACAAGAAGATCTCCTTCCCTGTGGTCAGTGTCATCATGTCCCTCCTGGGCATTCCCTTTGCTTTTTCCCTGGGCCGCAGAGGGGCGCTTTACGGCATCGCAACAGGTGTCTTTCTGGGTATTCTCTATTGGGGAGCTTTTGGGGTCTTTGGGGTTCTTGGCTCCAATGGGATGCTCTCTCCCATTTTAGCCGCCTGGGGTCCCAACTTGTTGTTCGCGGCAGGTAGCGTCTTTCTCATATCCGGAATCAGGTCGTAAGATTCATCGAAAATGCGCCAATCCACTGGGCCACCATGACGACAATCGAACAACCAGCTACTTTTACATCTGACATGGACTTATGGTATCTTTACTCCAATCAGCTGTGGGGGGATGGTGCTTGGAAGACCCCTTTGAGGAGAGAAGCGACATCATGAAGAAACGGAAAGAAAAGGATTTTTTCCTCGCTTTAGCGAGATGGTTTGATGCCTGGGCTGGAGACGAGGTAGTTGCGGAGGCTGACTCGTACAAAATTGACTGGGTCAGAAGTCTCCCTTTTTTCGCTCTCCATCTGATGTGCTTCGGCGTCATATGGGTCGGTTGGAGCTGGATAGCTGTCACCGTGGCTGTGTCACTGTACTTCGTCCGCATGTTTGCAGTGACAGGCTTCTACCATCGTTACTTCTCACACCGAACATTCAAGACTTCCCGCTGGGGCCAGTTTGCTCTTGCCATCCTGGGAAACAGCGCCGTACAAAAGGGACCTCTGTGGTGGGCCGCCCATCACCGCCACCACCATCGTTTCTCTGATAAGGAAGGCGATGTTCACTCTCCTCACCGAAACAGTTTTTTCTGGAGTCACATGGGGTGGATCACCTGTCGAAAGAACTTTCCCACCAACTTGAAAGCGGTGCCGGATCTGGAAAAGTTTCCTGAGCTCTGCTTCCTGGACCGTTTCGACAACCTGGTGCCATTGATATTGGCAGTATCCCTTTTCACCTTTGGTGCGGTGCTCAATTTATTTGCTCCCGGTCTGGAAACATCGGGTATGCAAATGCTCATTTGGGGATTCTTTATCTCTACAACGGTTCTTTTTCACTGCACCTCAACCATTAATTCTCTGGCTCATAAGATGGGCCGCAAACGATTCGACACTTCGGATGAGAGCCGTAACAGCCTGATACTGGCCTTGATCACCTTGGGAGAAGGATGGCATAACAACCACCATCATTTTCCTGCGACCGTTCGCCAGGGATTCTATTGGTGGGAAATCGACATCACCTACTATCTGCTCCGACTGCTTTCCTGGACCCGTTTGATCTGGGAATTAACACCGGTGCCAAAAAGAGTCCTCCAAAGTAGTCGGCTCGGCTGACCCATAGGCGTTTCCCGACAGAACCAGGCCCCATTCCAGTAGCCGATGGTTCGCGCTTCCCTAAACCTGGTGTTCTATCGTCGTGTTCAAGTCCTCTCTGACTCCCTGGTTTGAGCCTTTGGATTGCTGCGTGCTACCATAAGTTTGATGTTTGATCGCACGGTTCGAGATCTCCAAATCGCCAGTCGCCTTGCCTTCAAAGGAGGACTCCCGGTCAGTCTGATCTTCTTTGTCACCTCACGCTGTAACCTGCTGTGCACACATTGCTTTTACTGGGAGGAATTAAACAAGAAGAAAAATGAGCTGAAATTGGCTGAAATTGAAGACATCAGTCGCAGTCTTCCCAATCTTCTGACCGTTTCACTGACTGGAGGCGAACCCTATCTTAGGGAAGACCTGCCCGACATCGCAGCGGCCTTTGAACGAAACTCACACGTCCGCAACATTCAAATCCCATCCAACGGACTTCTTGTGGAGCGTACCGTTCTCCGAGTTGAACAACTGTTGCAACAAGTACAACAGGCCCGTGTCTGCACAGGTGTGTCGCTGGACGGCCCCGAAGATATTCACAACCAGATTCGTCAGAATCCCAAGAGCTTTCAGCGCGCTCTGGAAACCCTGGCAGAGTTGAAGAAGCTCAAGCCCTCCTTCCCCAACCTTTCAGTGGGAGTTGCCCTGACTGTCTCTTCCGCCAATCAGAACCGTCTGGATGAATTTTATCGCTATGTTGAGGAAAAGCTTGAGCCTGACGCGATCACCATCACTCTGGTGCGCGGTAATCCGATCGACCCCTCCCTCAAGGAAGTGGATCTGGATCAGTATCAGGCCTTCTCTAATCGCGTCATTGAGTATCGCCACTCTCATCGGTTGACGGATAACTGGATGGATCGTCTGCAAATTGCAAAGGAAGAGGAAACCTATCGTCTGATTGGTGAGGCGGCAAAAGCAAGCCAGCGTATCTCTCCCTGTTATGCAGGCGAATTGATCGGTATTCTGAGCGAAACGGGAGAAGTCTATGTCTGCGAGACACTCGACAAGAGTATGGGCAATGTGCGTGACTTCGAGTGTGATTTTGGCCGTCTATGGCAAGCCAAACTGGCAGAACAGGGCAGGCGCTACCAAAAACAGTTGGGCTGTCAGTGTACCTACGAATGCGCCATGAGCATCAATTCTCTCTTCAATCCGGGAAGGGCTCTGCGCATCCTGAAAAACTCCATCTAAAGCGGCTCCCTATTGTCTTTTTTGTTCTCCCTTTGACCCGCAACAACAGACGCTAATAGAGCAGCTTCTGCCCACAACATCTCGATAAAAAGAAACACCGCCACCTTCAGAGTGAAGCTCCATCCTTTGCGATGGGTACAGTAGCGCAGAAAGGACAGGTTACACAGATAGAACACCCCCAGCAGCAACCAGGCAATATTGCCAGATATCCAGTTCACCAATCCAAGTGCACCGAAGATCAGAACAGGGCCGGGCAGCAACAGCGAGAGAAGACGATTGGGGCGATGAGCCTGAAAAGCGAACCACTTTTCTTCTTCGCTGCTCAAAGGAATAGAACGCAGGTCTCTGACACGCCGCCAATCTTCATAAACAACGCTGGTGAGATTGTACCTTTTCAGATGGATGCCCTTGATCCTCCGATCAATAACGAACCGGTAGCCCCGGGATCCCAGGACAATTCCCAGCCTGAAATCCTCCCCTGTGGCCAACCCAGGATCAAATCCCCCTACCTGCTCCAGAATCGCTCTTCTCACGCAAAAGATAGGAGTGTGGACATAGGGGCTGAGCGTGTCAGTTTTTGCATAAAGAAAACAGACACAGAGATTCTTGAAGTTGGTCAAAAACTCGTCCCAGGGCAGAGTCTCCGAATAGCAACCCAAGACTCCCGCAACATCTTCGCGATGGGAGTAGAGATCCAGCGTCTCTCGAATCCACGTGAGGGTCTGCTTCGGAACAACAATGTCAGCATCCAGGAACAGAGTATGGGGATGTGTGGTTCGCTTGAACCCCTCGTTGCGGGCTCCGGCCGGTCCCAACTGCTGCTTGAGACTCAGACAATCCATGCTGACATTCAAGCCGGTCAGTCTCTGAGACAATTCTGTGGCGACTTGGGCCGTGGAATCATCCGAAGCATCATCGACAACTAAAATCTCAACATTCGTCAAATCGTTGTCAAGCAAAGCTTCCAGACAGCGCTTCAACTGGCCGGCAGCTCGACGGACTGGAATGACTATTGAGAGTGGATAGGATTCTGCCAATCCACGGTTTGACTCTGATCTGACAGCTTCCATTGAGTTCCTCCAAACGACCATCAAAACAGCCTGGTTGTGAAGAGTGACATAGGATATTACCTGACCTGCCGTTTTTCCAACCACGGAAGCTCAATATCGTTCCTGCTGAGCAGCCAGCATCTAGGTTAAGGCATAATCCCGGCTAGTCATCTACTGGGGGTAGATCGTAGATGAAGATGGTGTAGCCGACTTTGTCTACGGGCTCATACTGTTTGAGCCAATCAAAACAGCCCCACGCCTGCAAGGCTGTAGCACTGATAGCGATCAGTCCTCCAGTCGGCTGAGAAGGAAAACACTGCAGATATTCGAAATCGATGCCGTAATGCCTTGGGTCTGCTGTCCCAAAATACGCGAACTTGATCCGATCGATTTTGTTTTGCTGCAAATAAGCGGCAAGACCTTTGAGCTCCTGTCCCCAATCGAACTCTGACTCGTACAGATAATTCTGTCCCCTTGAAGGACCTCCAACAGCTGCGTTGAAAAAGGGAAGGTAGTGCGGTCTAACCCATAGGGATTCTGCAATAATACAAAGCAGCAGAGCCAGGAACAGCCATTTGAAACGACGTATGACTCTTTCCGGATTCCAAGCGGCCATCCGGCTGATCCATACGAACAGCAGTGGATAGATCGGAAGCAAATAGCGTATTCCACGGCTGATCTTGAACACGCTGAAATAAAGAGGAAATAGCAGGATGGGAATTAGCACGAGTAGTTGCAGTCTGTCCTGTCCGTACCTCAGGCTGAAGAAAATCGCAGCTCCCAAGAAAAGAAGTAGCACGACCGGGCTCTTCATAAAAAATGAAACAAAATAATAATGAAACCAACCCTGGCCGGATATATCTCCCAGTAGAAAGTACTTGAATCCTTCCTCTACCACCGTGTACTGCCAATCCAGCCCGATGACGTAGTCCCGTGGAAGTGGTGAAGGAATCCATTCGAAGACTCCTGTGCTTTGGATCCCCTGAAACAGTTTGCTCTTGAACACCTCACCATGAAGAAATTGAAAACTCCCTACAAAGAAATATCCGCAATTGGCCACCAGAATAGCGATCAGTAGTATCACCGCGAAATGACTTGGGCGAAGCTGAGCCACTTTTGGGGACTCCTGTTTCGCACGACAACGGAGTTGAAGGACTATGAATAGGGGCAAAGAAAACACCACCAGAAAAGCACTGTATTTGGTTAACAGGCAGAGCCCCATTGCGATTCCCGTCGCTACCAGCATGTGGGTCTTTTTCGTGACCAGAAATCTCCACACACAGTAGAAAGTCAAGACAGAAAAGAAGGCAAGAGACAAATCGGGAGTGATCAGAGAAGAATTACTCAACAATACAGGGTTGAAAACATAAAGACAGAAGGCTAAAAGCGCAGCCCAGGGGCCATACACTTGACGTACCCACCAATAAACCAACAGTCCCAACAAAGCACCCATCAAAAGTATGGGTATCCTTGCCAGGATGAGCACTCGATCATCAGGATACGAGGCCATTATTGTGCGTCCCCGCTCATTCATATCGGGAATTTCGAACACTCGACCGTCGATGCCAGTGATAAACAAAGGCAGACTGTGCAGATAATAGGAAAGAGGTGGATGTAGTAAAGAATCCGCCAGAACAGCCCACTGGCGGTTCTTCATGAGATACATTCCCACGCCTAAGTAATGGGTTTCGTCACCTGTAGACGACATGTGCAGAAGGGCTGTGCCTCCTTGAAACAGAAAAGCTGTCAAGAGAATGAGGACAATAAACTTCTCTTGCTTTCCTTCCAACATTGCTGTTCCTGAACTCACGATTCTGAACCCTCAGAATGTACTGATGAGAGCTGGACGGTCAATCAACCCAGCCAACGGTCTCTCTTCTCCTCCGTCTACCTTGACGCATGCCCGAGCTTTAGAAAAAGCATAGCCGTGTCCCCTGTCTGAAATGGAGAATGGATAGATCATTTTCTGCTGGGTTTTCCATCTCGAACCGAATGAGAACAGACAGCTTTACATGGTATAAGCGGATGTTGGGGAACCACTCATAACTCATCGACGCCCTGTTTTTTGATTGCCGTTTACTGACTGTAACACATGTAATTAAAATGGTTTACAATGCTGCATTGGAGAAGAAAATCTTCCGACCATTCGCCAAAGCCAACAGTGTGATGCAGCAACCAGGTTTCACCCGCTGGTTCAGCCTTGCGGTGCTGGTCGGCATCCTTATTCTGGGTTTTTGTCTTAGGGCGCTCAACATCACCTGGGCATCCCGGAAATGCATCCCTATCTGGGTCGTCATATGGAAGGCCTCTATCCAGATGAAGTGATCATGATCAGTCAAATTCGAGGCGTTCTGGAGGGCGGTCTGTTTGAGCTTGGAACCCTGCGCTATCCGCCAGTTCAAGCACTGTTAGCTGTACCTGTCGCATGGCTGACGAATTGGTCCGGCACTCCTCACCTCTACTTGATCGCTCGAAGTATTTCCATTGCCGCAAGCTTGGCCTCGATTTTGGCTCTATACTTTTTAGCCAAGAAGTGGAATCACCGGATGGCTTTGATAGCCCCCGCCTTTTTGTGCGTCTCAATGGCTGCTGCCAGAGAAAGTCATTGGGCAAATCCAGAATCTCTGTCTGCCTTTTGGATTTTGCTCGCCACAGTTGTGTTCTTTCATTTGCTAGAACACGACAGATTGCACCTGTACTTCTTCTTGGGCGCCTGCATTGGCTTGAGTTTCTCTTCGAAATACCTAGGAGTGTTGTTCTTGCACTTGCCTATAGTGGGGTTGTTTCTAACAGACGATTCCAGCACAAACTTTTCAGTTCGGAAAAGGCTGGGAAGCTTACTAGCCAACAGTCGATCAGCGGCCAGAAACCTGTTCGTTTCCTATGCCGGTTTTCCGTAGTCGTCTTTTTTTGTGTCGCCATATTTATTCTACGAAATTTCGAACTGTTTGTAGAAGCCTATGATACGCACTCGCCTTGGACTGCCAATCACGGTTTGTTCGGAACGTTTCCCCCACCTGCATCGGTTCCCAGTTACCTTGTGAATGTGTTTCTGACCGCTTTGGGAGTGCCACTATACTTCTGCAGCTTATCGGGCATGGTGTTGGCGGGTTTTACACGAGACAGGAAGATTCTGATCCTCTTAATCACTGTCCTTCCCTTCTGGCTCTTCCTGGAGATAATCCATTACCATCAACTCAGATTCAGCGTGACTCTACTACCCTTCCTCTGCCTACTGGCCGCCTACTTTATCGACTTCTTGATGAAGGCTAACTTGAAATATGCGCGGGCGCTTGCTGGTTCGGCTTTTGTTTCTGACTTTGCTATACTCCGCCACATATACATATGCATTCATCCATGTCTTGGAGGTGGAGAGGAACCCCCGATTTGTTATAGCCCGTTGGATGGAAGAGAACGCTGTTGACGAGGAAACCGTCGCTGTCTTGGGTCACGACATCACAACTAATTCACTCGGGTTCATAAAATACGATGGAATGGACAGGCTCAGTGGTCAAGCGTACTCGAAACCCGGTTACCCTCGATTCATCTTTTTGCCCAGTGGCTCATCCGAGATCCTGGACCAGTATCTGGAACTGACAGCCGATGGATACACCTACTCTCAGGAGGACTGGTGGCCCATTGCCCCTCCCTCTGAAGAGACAATACGTCTGTTTGAGAACCTGTCGGAGAAGGATAATTATGAAATCGTTAGAGTGTTCCGGAATAAACCACAGTTCAATGGCATCCAGTTTGACACGGAAAGATTGAAGTTCGACACCTTTCGCCTCACTGACTTAGAAATTCTGGTTTATGAAAGAAAACTCCCTGGTTCCCGGACAGACTCCTAATCTGAAACGATTTAGCCCGGGAAGATAGTTGCAGAAGCCGAAATATCCAGGTCTGTGTCTCGCTTGCAGACAGCCTGCTCAAATCACGCATAGCTATTAGGTATGAGGTTCAACAGCCTTTCTTATTTTGCCTTCTTAGCCTTCTTGTTGGTTCTGGTGACCCTGTGGAATGGCCCTCGATCACGCCGGATGGCACTGCTTGCGGCCAGCTATCTTTTCTATGCGACCTGGTCTTCTCCCTTCCTTTTGCTTTTACTCACCTCTTCGGTCTTCAATCATGGCTGGGGGCGCATCTTACGGCGTCACCCCACGGCTCCTGTACTGTGGGCCGGAATATTAGCCAATGTGGGGTTTCTTGCTTCCTTCAAATACACCCATGCGTTTGCTCATCTATTGCTGGCAGAGACCCAGGGAGAACTTACCGGTGTCTTGATCCCAATAGGGATCTCTTTTTATACCTTTCAAGCAATAAGCTATCTCATCGATGTCTATCGGGGTTATGAGGAGCAGCCGAACCTCGTGGAGTTCCTGCTCTACATGGCCTTCTGGCCCTACATTCTTTCCGGTCCCATTTGCCGGTTGCCCGAGATGCTGCCCCAGTTTCGCGAGCTATCCCGTCCATCCCGGGAAGACTTGTTGATTGGTGTTCGTCGCATTTTCTCTGGTCTATTTATGAAGATTGTCTTGGCAGATACCCTCGCCCAGGGTATTCGTGCCGGTGAGGGTGTCACAGCAGGTTTTGACCAGGCCTCCACTGGCTGGGGAGCAGTCGATGTCTGGTTCTTAGCTTTTGGGTTTGGCTTTCAAATGTTTTTTGACTTCGCCGGGTACTCACATGTGGCCATTGGTTCTGCCCGCCTTTTTGGTATACGCCTGCGTGAAAATTTCAACGACCCCTATCTGTCACGAACACCCTCTGAATTTTGGACTCGGTGGCACATGTCGCTGTCATCCTGGATTCGCGATTACCTGTTTTTCCCGCTGGCTTTTCTGGGCAGCGGGCTGAGCTGGCGCAGCTGTGCTCTGATCATCTCCATGATTGCTTTCGGCGTCTGGCACGGTGCCGGGGCTACTTTTTTCGTTTGGGGACTTTACCAAGGCCTCTTGCTGACCGCACACCGGCTTCTGCAGAGCCATGAACGCAGATGGTTCCCTTATCTGCACCTTCCTTCATGGTTAAAAGACTCTCTGTCATGGAGCTTGACCTTTCTCTTTATTTCCCTTGGTTGGCTGCTCTTTCGGTCCAACAGTTTGAGCCAGGCTTTGGCAATGTTCCGAACGCTTCTCTCTCCCCAGGCCTACACCATCACCACCATGGAGTTCGATTTTTATCTGCTGGTCAGTCTAGCCGTTGTTGGCTATTTCGCTTACATAGCAACACGGAATCTGCTGAATCATCTACAGTCTCAACCGCTTGCTGGAAAGCTTGTCTGGTTGCTCTCACCTGTTTACTGGGCCACGGTCATACTTTGGGTACTCATCTGGAGCGAGGAAACGTCTCCTTTCGTCTACGTCCAGTTCTAGCAAATGACAACCCCTTGAATGGAACTTTGGACCGACACAAACATATGCTAATTTATGACCGGTGGGTACAACTGACATATTACATCGGCTTCAAGGGTACGAAACTCTGATCGATTCCTTTTCTGAAGCGCCTCGAGATCAACCATTCGTTACGATGCACCATCCCGACCAGAACCTTGAGTATGAGATCTTCACTTTCGGCCAGTTCCTGGACCTCGCTGAAAAATTTGCCCTTTTCTACCAAAGTCGAGGCCTTCAATCCCGCGCTCCCATTGTGCTCATCTTGCCTCAGGGCATACCTCTAATGGCCGGTTTCGTCGGAGCGATGATGGTCGGTGCCATACCTACTATCCTGGCCTATCCCAACTTTAAGGTAGATGCAGAGAAATACCAACGGGGATTGAGCGGTGTGACCAGCAACATCGGGGCTGACATGATCGTGGTAGATGAAGCTTTTCCTGCCAGATTCCAGAATTACATTTCCCAAGATAGGAACACTTCTATTGTCCAGTTAGGCGAGCAAATCTGTGACCAAACGAGCGAGATGTCAGTTCATGCCGATCCTCGTCCTGGCGATGTGGCTTTTCTTCAGCACTCAGCTGGCACTACAGGGCTTCAAAAAGGGGTGGCACTACCCCATCGGACTGTTCTCAACCAGCTAGAGCATCAGGTCACTGCACTCCAGGTTAGACCAGATGACCGTATCGTCAGCTGGCTCCCGCTCTATCATGACATGGGCTTGATCGCCTGCTTTGTCCTCCCGTTGGTATGCCATTTGCGCATCGTCATGCAATCACCTGCCGACTGGGTCCTTCGACCTGGCTCCTTTTTACATCTGGCCACCAAATTTAAATGCACTCTCAGCTGGCTTCCCAACTTCGCCTTCCAATTCATGGCCCGCCGTGTACCCGTGGAGGAACGCCACGAGTTGGACCTGTCATCTCTGAGATGTGTCATCAATACCTCCGAGCCGATTCGAGCCGGCAGCATGGAAGTTTTCTATAGTGCTTATAGCCCCTTTGGACTCTCGAGAGCAGCGCTGCAAACCAGCTACGGCAT
>JAUXKG010000218.1 GCA_030624355.1 Acidobacteriota bacterium | reverse complement strand
GGCTGTTTGACAGCCGTCAGATCGGCAAGGGCCAGGACACCGAAGAAGGGGGGAATATCTTCGAGGCGGTTCGACGCAAAGGCTCTCCTTTCCCGCCCCTGCGCGACAATCAGATCGACATCACCTTTCGCAACACGATGCGCGAGATGGGACTCAGCAGCTTCCACGTACCCACGGCCATCACCAGCGAAGTCTGGACCAGCGAGCTGGGAGTCAAGCGGGCCGGCTGCAGCTACTGCGTGTTCTGTTCCGGCTACGGGTGCTGGAACGGATCCAAGTCGAGCACGCTCTCGGCCTTTCTTCCCTATCTGGAGAAAAAAAAGAGCTTCTCGATACGTCCTTTCTGCGATGTCTTTCGAGTCAACACCCAAGCAGCCGGCCAGGGACGCAGAGTGGCTACCAGCGTGGATTACTTCGAGGCCTCCGGCAGGGTGATTCGCCAACCGGCCCGAATCGTGGTGCTGGCCGCTTATCCCTTTCAGACCGCTCGCATTCTTCTGAACTCGGGCATCGACGGCAATCTCACAGACAGCGGCGAAGTCCAGGTCGGCAAATACTTCATGAATCGCCAGGAAGGCGCCTCGGCCAACGTGGTCTTCGACGACCACATCTTGAATGGCTACGACGGACCGGCTGCGCAGCGCCGCGGCTGTGAACACTTCAACGGCGAGAACTTTGCCAAACTCAAACTGAAGGAACTACTGCCCAAAGGCCAGTTTTTTCTGCGCGGCGCCTTCATCGGTTCTCCCTGCCAGTGGCTTCCCATCCAGGGCTCCGGCATGGTTCCGCCGGACATCCCCGCCTGGGGAGCGGCTTACCAGGACTATTTACGCAAGGGATTCAGCCGCTTCATGGGCCTTCAGCTGCTGGTCGAGCCTCTGCCTTACGAGGACAAGCGACTCGACCTGGATCCCACCCACAGAGACCGCCGCGGTATCCCCATCTGCCGCATCACCAATCCTCCTCACGAGAACGAGCGCCGCATGGTGCGGTTCATCGGTCAGAAAGGGCAGGAGATCTTGACTCAAGCCACCCGCCTGTTCGGAGGAGGCCAGGTGTGGGGCGAATCCTCGGTTAGCATGACTCACATCATGACCCACGACACGGGAGGCACCCGCATGGGAAGCAGCCCGGCCAACTCCACCACCAACCGTTACGGCCAGATGTGGCAGGTCCCCAATCTCTTTCCGGTGGGCGGGTCGCTGTTTCCCAGCATGTCCGGACATAACCCGACCCAGACCATCTGGATGGTCTCCTCCTGGGTCGGCTCGGCCATCGCTCAAAAATGCGTGGATTTCGAGGACAGTGAGAGGCTGAGTAAGGTGGGACCGCAGGCCCGACGCAAAAAATAAATTCAAGAAAAGGACAGCCTACTTCTTTCCCTTGTTGAACAGGGCATGCAGCAGACTTCCGTGGGACGGTCCGAGATCTTGAATACTCGCTTCTCCGGACTCCTTGATCGACTGACTCAGGCGTGAAGGGCCAAAATTATCCTCGATCTCGTCGAAGATGGCCATCCTGTCCTGGCCCTCGATTCGCTTTCTGGTCTTTTCGGCAAAGTCGGTGCACTCCTTGCGCCCCAGCGTGCGTCCGGCCAGCTCAAAGGCCTCTGCGGCCCTGGCGTTCCAGCCGGCAAAGATACGCTCATCCGTGAAGGGGAGGGTCCGCCGTTGCCGATAGGCATAAAGGGCATCCCTTCCCTTATCTATTCGCTGCTCAATCAGGGAGAGCGGCTCCTGAGAGAAGCGCTCGGCAATCACCGGGGCATCCAGAGCCCGGTAGGGAACATTTTCCACCCCCGGCTGGAAGTGAAAGTGATGTCCCACCGCCTTGACGCAATCTACCGGCACCGCTTTCATCACCTCTTCGGTTGTCCAGGTGTAGTACTCCTCATTGGCCGACTGGCTGGCGTAAAAACCACCCTCTTCCAGATCACAGAGCTCACGAAAAAGATAATCGATGGTCCGGGCGGCAATCTCGGCAAAAAAAGAGTTCCCGCTGGCCTGGTAGGCCAAAAGGTACAGCCGCAGCATCTCGGCGTTGTCGCACAGCAGCTTCTCGAAGCTGGGAGCCAGCCACATGGCGTCATGGGTGCGCCGATGAAAGCCGCCGCCGATCTGATCGAAGACAGCTCCCCTCCCCATGTGGATCAGTGTCGTCTCCACCATGGACTCCAGCTCGGATCTGCCCGCCTGAGCCGCCGCCTGAAGCAGCTCCAGGGCACCCGGCCAGAGACGCTTGCCTTCGGCCTGGCTGAATCCTCCGTTCTCGGAGTCGTACTGAGCCGTCAAAGCCTCCAGGCCTTCCTCGACCAGACTCCCATCCAACTGGCGCAGGGCCTTTCTCTCTTCAAGTGTGGTTTGCAGCGAGAGGGCGGCAGCCTCGACCTGCTCTCGTTCCTGACTCCAGGTCTGCACCACCGTCTCCAGCAGACGTGCGAAAGAGGGGCGATCGGGGAAAGCCACCTTGGGGTAGTAAGTTCCTCCGAAGAACACCTGTTCTTCAGCCGTCAGAAAGGCCACCAAAGGCCAGCCGCTTTCCTGGCTGAGGGTGTCCACCGCTCTCTGCAGCCGAGAATCCACCTCGGGCAGCTCGTCACGGTCGATGCGGACAGGGATAAAATGGTCGTTAATAAAGGCGGCCGATTCTTCCTCCCAGAAGGCCTCTTCGTCCAGTTGAAGGCAGCGCGCACTCCAGGTTGTCCCCGAAACCAGCAGCACAGGCTGATCCTTTTCTCCGGCCAGAGCAAAGGTCCGAGGGCCGTACTCCAGCCATTGGACGGGCTGATGTCTTCCCCGCTCTATGTAGATGCCTTCTTTGCTGTAGTTGGTAGACACGATGTTGACAACAGAATAACAGAGCGGGAGCAAAAAAAGGGAACCGGTTGGGTGCTTCGGGCTGCCGTTTTCGGCAATTGACACTTTGCCCGGATTATGCATAAATTCTCTACTGCATCGCCGACATCAGCGGCAGCAGAGCTCGGGCCCGGACGGGTCCGGGTGACAACTCGAGAAGGGAGGCTACACCGTGCCATTTGTCATCGTAGAGATGTGGGAGGGGCGCACACGAGAACAAAAACGCGCCCTGGTCAAGGCCATCACCGAGGCCATGGTCGAACACGCCGGAGCCAAACCCGATCACCTGCACATCTCCATCCATGAATCCACCAAGGAAAACTGGAGTTTGGCAGGCCGACTCACCTGTGATCCGGAGGAAGAAGCAAATTGACGAAGGGGAAAAAACCGTGATTGAGAGTATCAGCCATCTTTTACTGCAGGTGCGGGACTTAGCCGCAGCAGAGGACTTCTATCTGAACTTGCTGGGATTCAGCGTCCGGGAGCGCGCTACTCTCAAGGATGGCCGGCCCTTGACTGCCCTGAACGAAGGTCTGGGTTTGACGGTCTTCCCGGAGGGCGCCGATCCCGGTTTCCGGACCGCCGATCACATTGCCTTTCGAGTGGACGACCTGGCGCCTTTGGTGGACCGAATGACCAAGGCCAACCTCTCCTACGAAGCCGTGACCTCTCCCCGCTATGGGAATTCCATCTACTTTTTCGATCCGGACGGCAACCGCATCGAACTGCACGATCAATTGAACATCCAATGAGCAAGATTCTGATTCGCGGCATTGAAGCACTGCTTACAGTCAACCATGACAACGCGGTTTTGACAGATCAATCGATCGTCGTTGAAGACGATCGCATCTCGGCGGTGGGTCCCGCAGACCAGATCGAGCAACAGTACAAGGATCAGGAGTTTAGTAAGGTCATCTCCGGAAGCCACCGGCTGGCCATGCCCGGCATGGTGGACGCTCACCTGCACCTGTCCGAGCACCTCGGCCGCGCTCTTTTCCCCGATCAACTCTCCACCCGGCCCTGGGTCTTCAATTGGGCCAAGCCCCTTTACGCCGCCGTGGACACCGAGGCCGAGTATATCGGGACCTTGCTGGCCGGCATCGAGATGATCAAGACCGGTACCACCTGCTGCCTGGACATGGGGACTCAAAATGATGTGGGCAACACGGTCAAGGCCATCACCGAGGCCGGGTTCCGCTGTGTGACCGGACGGCACGCCGCCGATGTCAAGCCGGCCAAGCTGCCCGCCCACTGGACCCAGGAGATGATCGATCATCACTTTTTTCCCAACCATGAAGTGGCCCTGGAGGAGTTGGGTCGTAGTGTGCGTGAGCACAACAACTCGGCCGACGGTCGAGTCCGAGTCTGGGTCAATATCGAAGGCAAGGAACCCTGTTCGCCCGAGCTGCACGCCGGTTCCCGGGCCCTGGCCGAAGAACTGGGGGTGGGGACCACCTATCACATCGCTTCCTCCATTGAAGAGGCTCGGGTCAGCGAAGAGAAGTACGGCATGTGGCCGGTGAGCCGTCTCAAGGAGATAGGCGCGCTGGGCTCCAACCTGGTGCTGGCCCACGTGGTGGCCATCCGGGATGAAGAAATCGGCTACCTGGCCGAGGCCGGAACCAAGGTCGCTTTTTGCCCCGGCACTTCGCTGAAGATTGCCAAAGGGGCCACCAAGATTGGCAAGTATCCCGAGATGATCGATGCCGGTGTCACGCTGGCTCTGGGTTGCGATGGTTCGGCGGCCGCCGGTTCCCTCAATCAGATGCAGCAGATGTATTTGATGGCGGGACTCTTCAAGGATTGCCGCATGGATCCCTTCCAGGTGCCTGCCGAACTGGCCCTTCGCCTGGTCACCATTGAAGGGGCCAAGGCGCTGCTCTGGGACGACGAGATCGGATCCATCGAAGCGGGGAAAAAGGCCGATATCGTGCTCTTTAACCTGAACACCCCCCGACTGGGTGCCTTATCACGACCCCATTCAGGCCCTGGTCTACTCGGCCACACCCGGCTCCGTCGACACGGTCCTGATCGATGGGCAGCTGCTCATGGAAGGCCGCAAGCTTCTGCACCTGGATGAACAGGAAATTTACAGAGCCGCTCGTGAGCAGGCCATCCGTGTGATCGAAAGAAGTGGTCTCCAACCCGGGGCCACGCCCATTCAAACCGAGGCCTATGACTAGTGTCTTGTCCGAAGAAAAAAGGGGACAGTCTACTCTGTCCCCTCTTCCAAGTGGAGAATCGACAACATGTTCCACAGATTTCTAGTTTGGCGAGTGCGGAAAAGGGGACAGAGAAGACTGTCCCCCCTTTTCTTCTCGTTGCACGACTTGTCAGGTCGGTGCTTTCATCGCTTCGTGACAAGAACCTATGCATGATCCGGG
>JAUXKG010000360.1 GCA_030624355.1 Acidobacteriota bacterium | reverse complement strand
CTCAAGAAAGTCCTTCACTCTGGTCCAAAAACTTAGTTGCTGTTGGTTCATGCTCTACCGCGTACTTTCCCCGCTCCGGCGAGATATCTCCCTGATTATCCTACAAAAGCGCTTCGCTTCACAGGTGCGGAGACGTTTGTGGCGGGGTTCTGTGGTGTCCGTTGTTTCCAATGTCTCGCCATCAGCTCACTTTTTTGCCGGCCTCAGCGGGCAGATTCCCTCCTTAGTTTGATGGTGGCGGTCGGGAAAAGTATCAGAACCGGGCCGGACACTAGGTCTGCTCGAGAAAACAGGTGGTTCGGTGAGGGAAGCCTTCAAATTCGCTTCCCAAGTCACTTTTCAGACGCTTGAGGTCCTGATCAGTGTCGACATCATACCAGGGAGGGAGTAGAAAGTACTCTTGAGGCTGAAGCTTGGAGCGTGTCTGCGCCAGGACGGCACTGGTGCCCCAATCGATGTCTTGAAAGAGCTCTCTTCTGGCTTCGGACAGAGCCAGAAGATAGTATCCCCCATCCTCGACCGGACCCAGGACAACCTGGCCTTGATCCAGTTTTTTCAGGCCCTCTCTGATGTATTGCAAGGGCAGGGTAGGTGTATCGGTTCCCAGAAACACAGCCTTGGATGAAACACTTGAGATCTTCCGATAGGCATTCCACATCCTTTCTCCCAGATCCCTCCCCTTCTGGCAATGAAGTTGAATGGTTCGAGGCAGACGGGATTCTTGAGCAAAGCGGAGCACCTCATCGTCGGTACCGTCAGCCATGAAAAGATGACAAGCCGCCTCCAGCAGCGACACCCGATCCAGAGTGTCCAGCAGAAAAGCAGTGTGAAGCTCAAGACAGCGCTCGGCCGTCAAAATCGATCTGAGACGAGTCTTGACCTTTCCTAATCGAGGATAGCGGGAGAAAACCAGGAGAGCCGTCTGGCTCGAAGGGTGCATAACGGTTTTACGATAACAGGACTAGGTTGGTTTTTGACTCCAAAAGATGTAGTTCTTCCAACTTTCAGGAGTCTCCCTCTCCCAAAGTAGAAACTGAACTCGATAAGGAAATCCGGAGGGTGATTTCGGCCGTCTCAACAGTCTGAGACCTGCCTCTTCTGGTGACCGGTTCCCTTTCTTGCGGTTGCAGCTGATGCAACAGGTCACGATGTTCTCCCAGGTCTTGCCACCCCCCCGCGCCACAGGTATAACATGATCGTAGGTCAGCTGATTGGACTGGAATCTGCGCCCGCAGTACTGGCAGTGGTAGCGGTCCCGCGAATAGATGTTACTTCTCGTGAATCTGACTCGGTGATGGTGGTGCTTGACCCGCACGTAGCGCAGCAACCTGAGAACTGCAGGCAAGCGAATCGACACAGATACACTGCGAATCTCCTGATCGTACTCTTCCACAACCTCGACCTTGTCCTGGAACAGCATCCGCAGGGCACGCTTCCATGAGATGATGTGCAACGGCTCGTAAGTGGAATTTAAGATCAAGATATGTTCCATGGGGCCAGAGAGGGAATGTTTACGGCATGAACCTTTGATTTGTCAACCGGTTTGAAAAAGAAAAGCACGGCGCTTAAGATAGAAATCAGGAGGGAAATGGGAAATCTTAGGCACTCGGACAGGCTCCTAGCCCGGATTATGCATAGGTTCTCGTCTCGAAGCGCCGAAAGCGCCGGCCTGACAAGGCGCGCGACCGAGGCCCCCGCAAGCGTACTGTATGGTACGCCGAGCGCAACACAGTCAGGACGAGTGATTTTCTTCACTTCGCTCAGATGAAGGCGACGGCGATACAGTAGAGAATTTATGCATAATACGGGTTAATGTGGCCCAGGTTGCTATCACCCGTCACACAGCATATTTTTGAGGTTGACTGGAGTGGAAGGTATCGGTTCGTTTCTTCCAGACTTCTTGAGCGAAATCGTCTCCAACGATGAGACGACCCTCATTTTTCTGGATGAGCTATGGCCACAGATTGTGGGAAGAGACCTGGCCCTACGGTGTCGACCGGTGAGGCTGGCGAGGAAGAGGCTGGTTGTCGCTGTTCCCACCGAGATCTGGAAGAACGAGCTGATGGAAATGAGACAAATGTTGATTCAGGCCATCAATAGGTTTTGGAAGGTTCGACTGGTCGAGAAGGTGGAGTTCGAAATTCGTCTCCTGGAGGGAGACTTGGCGACTTAGCCCGGATTATGCATAATCCGGGCTTAATAACAGCTGGTCCTCGTAGCGGGATACCACGAGTTGTTTCCGTGTGCGGTCAAATCTTATAATACAGAGTTCATGCTCCGTTGTCTGCTCATCGTCTGGACAGTTAGTTGTAGTGTCGCTCCGGTTTGGGGTCACCGTATCTTTGCGACGGTTGATCCGACACCGCTGGAGGAGAATCTGACCTTTGACACCAACGACATACCTCTGCAGGGCATCCTGAATCCAGGCAGTTCCACTGCTGATCTGAACTTTTCCCCCAATGTCGTTTTTACCCAAGATTCCAACCGGGCCTTCGTCAGCTATTCCGGTTCGAACAAGGTTCTCGCCTTTGACACCCGGACAGGTGATGTTGTGAAGCTCATTGAGGTGGGGGAGAATCCTGCGCTGATCACACTGACACCTGACGGTACAAAAGTGGCGGTGGTCTGTCTCTTTCTTCAAGACAACCTCCCGGATCCGGCTTCCGGCTTTGTGGGAAAACTCATTGGAGCCATTTCTATCATTGATGTGGCTACGCTGGAGGTGCAGACGCTGGATCTTGAGAGGGTCCTTTTTTCCTTTGCCAACAATGTCATCTTTTCTTCAGACAGCAAGACAGGGTTTGTGGCTTCCTCAGGAACGGATGAGATCCTTCGCTTTGATGTGGAGAGCGCCACAGAGTTTGAGCGACTGCAGGTCACACAGGGAAGCCGACCTTCAAGTCTGACGATGGCTCCAGATTTCAGCTTCTTCGGCTTGGTTCTGGTGGGTTCGACTCTTCTGGATATACAGCAAGTTCCGGATTCTGTTCAACTGGTGAACGCCGACACGTTTTCACTACTCAGAAGCATTGTCCCTGAAAGAGAAGAGCTTCAAGCCCCTCACGATTTTCTGGCCAACAACACGCTGGCCATTTCCCAGGACGGCACTCGGGGAATCATTGCCGACCAGGAGAATAGCTTGCTGGGCAGTTTTCCCGACCTCGTAGCAAATCACGCTATTCTTCTCGACCTTGAGACTGGTGAGACGATTGAGATCTTCACCGTCGGTGGTCTAGCGGGTGCCTCTTTTCTGGTTCCTGGACGCAGCATTTTTGTCAATGTAGGGGCGCGGAGGATCACCGCAATTGATTTTGAGACTCTGGAATTGGTCACTGTGTTGCCGCAAAATGCCGAATTCAATGCCACCAGCCGAGTGGCTTTCTCCCAGGACGGCAGTCGAGCCTTTCTGGCTTCCCCTACTCTGAATCGTCTTTTGGAAGTGGATCTGGACCTGAACAAGAACCTGGCGGTCAGGCGGTCAATGGATGTGGGTCCCAATGTTGTACGAGAGAGCGATGGGGATGAGTTCACAATTCCGGCAGCTCCTCTGGATGTGACCCTTTCTCCAGACGGGACGGTGCTCAGCATTGTCAAGTTTAATGCCAATACGATCGAGCTGTTGGAGGACAGTGGACGTTTCTACATTCCTCGTCTATTTTCAACTCCGGAGTGGTTTACGGGG
>JAUXKG010000376.1 GCA_030624355.1 Acidobacteriota bacterium | reverse complement strand
GGGAAGCCGCTGTGCTCCAGATGGAGTCCACCAGTTCGGGTGCTGATGCCAGGGAAAAGGCCTCCTGAGGGACCTTCTGATTCATGTCTCCCACCATGTCGACCAGGATCATGAACTGGATGTCCTCAGACTCCAGGTCGAGGCCTTGAGCGTAGAGCGAGGAGCCGATGGCCCATCCCCCAGTGAGAGCCTCGGGTCTTTCATTCCAGGGGGAAATATTGCCGTTATCCTCGGCGTCGAAAAAAAGCAGGCGAATCTCGTTGTTGGCCAGATAGTGGTCACTGATGACACGAGCCAGTTCCAGCAGCACTGCCACACCACTGGCACCGTCATTGGCACCGGGAACCTTCTCGAGCCGCAGTTCCGGATTGGAATCGGAATCGGCTTGCATGCGGGTGTCGTAGTGAGCGGCCAGAATCACGATCGATCCCTGACCCTGCCGGGCCACTAAATTGCGCACCGGTACCTGGAGGGAGCCCAGGTCGAGCGTGTGCAGATCCTGTTCCGTGCTCCATCCCAGCGAACGCAGCTTGCTCTGTATCTGGTCGCCAATCTTCAGAAGTTCTCCACTGCCCGTGGGACGCGGCCCGTAAGTGAGCTGATCTTCCACGTGTGCGAGGGCCAATTCTCCGCTGAAAAGCTCGGGTCCAGGAATAGGTAGCCCCATTCCATCCAGCCCGGATGACGGCAATGAGCTCAATCTCGCGTCGGAGTCCTGCCGGATACCCACCAGTGAAAAGGATTGGGTGGAACTGACTTTGAGCAGAGCTTGAGAAGGCAGGGTCAAACCATCGAATGTCTCATCCGCGAATTGGGCGCTCTGCTCTCCTGCTCCCAGCACAAGGGTGCGCTGTGCCACGACTTCACCCAGGCTATTCAACAGCTCCAGCCTCACAGTCGACTCCTGAGAAGCCAGATTCACGATGGCCAGACCGGTTCGAGTGGAATCCGTCTGTTGAAGGAAAATGACGGTTTCCCGTTGAGGGGGAGCATCCAGCAACAGGACCTCTTCTCCCTTCAGACTGATGCGCAGGGTTCCAGCCAGCTGTGCTTCCGGGTTGCTGGAGCGGACCAGCCCATAGCCGCTGTTCAGGGCATCGGCACCGGACACATCGACGACGGTGAATCCACCAGGGGCCAGGCTGTAGGCGATAGAGGACTGTGCTGTCCCTTGAATGACAAACTCCAGTGGCTGACCCGTGGCGTCGAAAAACTCGATCTGTCCGGCATCTTCCAGCGACCCGGTATTCATCACAACGATGCAGGAGCGTATGCCGGGACCTTCCACCAATTGGGGGAAGACCAGGGTGGACGCTGCGAAGCTGCAGGGTGGGGAGAAGATTAGTAACGAAAGAGTGACGGCGATCGAAATGTAGAAAGACACTCGGATCCTTTCAAGCCGTTATCCTGACTGATTCCGGTCATCGGAACAACGACAGACAGTTTTCAATCCCGGCTAGTCTTCTTGGCCAGCAGTCGAGTGGATGGCAAAGCTTGCCCCTTGAGGATCCATACACTGAGTGATGCGATCTCCCCCAGGCACTTCCATAGGACCGTTCAGCACGGTTCCGCCCAGCTTCTTGACGATGTCCGTGGTTTGGTCAACGTCCTTGACCCGGGTGTAAAGGAGCCAATGTGGCGGGCCGGGCGTTTCAGCAGACTGATTATACATCCCCCCCAGCGTCAAGCTCGCCCGGCCATACATCTGATAGATTCCCATCGGACCCATATCCAAGCTTTCGGTCTTCTCCCAGCCAAAGATCGCATGGTAGAACTCAAAGGCCGCCGCATGGTCGGTTGTTGCCAACTCGTGCCACGAGAACTCACCTGCTTGAGCCGGACCTGCATGTCCCGGCGGCGGCTCGGTCGGATTGAAGACCGCAAATGCGGCTTCCTGCGGGTCCGAAAGCACGGCAAAGTTCCCCACTGTGGGGATCTGGGTCGGTGCCACCAGCACCTTCCCTCCCAGCTCCTTGACCTGCGAAACGGTGGCTTCCACATCCGGAGTTCCCAGGTAGGCCAGCCAGTGAGGTGGCGCACCGGCTTGCTTGGCGACTTCAGGCAAGGAGATGACTCCGCCGATAGGGGTGTCACCGTTGGTCCACATGGTGTAGGGTTCTGATCCCCCTTCCCACTGAGCGGTTCCCCAACCGATCAGTTCAGTGTAAAAGCGGGTGGCAGCCTCCGGGTCTGAGGTCAGAAGCTCGTACCACACAAAACGTCCTAGCAAAGAGTCATCAGACATGAATTCTCCTTCCTGAAGATGTGCTGAGCAGAATCTTTCGTTGTCCTGATGAGGGGAAGGGGCTGCTCAACGGTTGGAAGTTGCGCACTGCCGAGCATAATCCGCATAGTAGCCCTTCGCAATGGCCTCATGCCAGACCTTGGCTACCGCCGGAAAGGGGCCCATGGGCAGCTCGGGCTCCGGAGTGGTGTAGCCGTGGATTCCGGTCCGGTATTGCACCAGTCGTACCTTGGGTGGAGGATCCATGCCGGCATACATGGGCAAGGTGACCTCCATATATCGTTCGGCATCGTGGCCGGCCTCGGCTACCCCGAACAGAACCGGGGGAACCGGCTTCACATCGAGCCCCCAGAGTTCTCGCGAGTAACCGACGTAACGTTCCATCAGTTCCTGAGTCTCCTCGGTGCTCAGATTCAACCGCCGCGCAGTAGCCTTGGCTTGGTTGGCCAACTGGTGGAGGCTTCCATAGTGGACCGGTCCTTCCGCCTTGATTTGAGCAAGATGTTTGACGCGATCCCATTTTTCAAAGACCTCTTCCATGAGGGAGGGCAGCTGAATCAGGCTGTCACGACCTTTCAGGGCAAACGTCTCCGGTCCCACATAGCGGGCGATATCCCCCCAGGTGCGAACGTGGAGGCAGTTGAAAGGCAGATCCCCGTATTGTTTTCCAGTAGGATTTCCCGAGGCGCGCGCCTGGGCCCGGACGATGTAGCCAAAAGAAGAGGTCTCCATTCCCAGAACGCCGACGATGTTGGCCACGCGCTGCGTGAAGATGAAGGCAAAGGGGCCACCAGTGGAGTGGCCATGGATGTAAATCGAGTACTCACCCACCGGGAAATGGCGAGCCATCAGATCCTTGCCCATCTGTTCAAAGGCCACCGGCCAGGCGGCCATGCGGTTGTAAAACTCAGTTCCCTCTATGGCGCAGGCCAGGGTCAGGGTACCGTACTTCTTCTTGAGGGAATCATCCTTGACGACTTCATACTGGTCTCGGGTAATGAGCTTGTCCTTGTTCCATATGGGAGTTCGAACCGAGCCGTCCGGTTTGATCGTGTCTCCCGGCCAGTTCCGGCTGGGATCGAGCAAGTAGAGCCGACCGGGGAAAGAGAGTGACACTGCCTTGAAGCCGAACTTGCCCGCCAGCAGCCGCGCCACTTTGTCCATGGAGCGAAAGTCACCCGAGCCGCCGTGAATCAGAAATACGCCGATCTTGTTTCCCACGGGGTCGGTGGGAATTCTGGACGAATTCCGGGGCTCATACACCATGGCGCCCAGATCCCAATCCATCTCCAGGACTCGAATTCGGAAGAGATCT
>JAUXKG010000093.1 GCA_030624355.1 Acidobacteriota bacterium | reverse complement strand
TGGTATCGAGCATCAAGAAGGCAAGGCCATGCTGGGTGTCTCGGTGGTGAAAGACTTCTTTCGAGAGGGAATCAGCCTGGAGACCGCAATGAGCCAGGTTACCTCCTATGCGGTCAGTGACATGTTCTATCTACCGCCGGGAACCATCCCTCCGATGGTGATGCCCTTCGACCCGACAGCGTCCCTGCCCTTGTGCCTGGTCAGTGTGTCCAGTCCGACAATGAATGAAAAAGAGCTCTATGACGTTGCTTACTTTGAGCTCCGTAACCGTCTGCAGTCCATCCAGGGAGTCATCGCTCCTGCAGTTTATGGCGGCAAGTTGAGGAGAATCTTGGCCTACGTCGATCGCCAGAAACTGGAGGCCCGGGGCCTCTCGCCTATGGATGTTGTTCACGCTCTCAAGAAGCAGAACGTTTTTATTCCGGCGGGAAATATGAAGGTAGGCGACCTTGACTACCAGATTTTCGCCAACTCCATGCCGGCCGAAGTTGATCAGTTGAACGATATGCCCATTACTGTTCGGCAGGGAACTCCGGTGTTGATCCGCGACGATGCTCAGGTCAGAGATGCCAGCCAGATTCAGACGAACGTGGTGCGAATCAACGGTCGTCGCCAAGTCTACATCCCGATCTACCGGCAGCCGGGGGCCAACACGATTGAGATCGTAAATTCCATCCGGCGCAACCTCGATCGAATATTGCAGCGCCTGCGGGAAATGGATCCCAAGGCCGGTGATCTCACCATCGATGTTGTGTTGGATCAGTCGGTCTATGTCCGGAACTCTCTCAGAGCGCTCCAACTGGAAGGACTTTTGGGAGCCGGTTTTGCTGCCCTTGTGGTCCTACTGTTCCTGGGTAGGCTGCGTTCGACAGTGGTGGTTTTGGTGAGTCTTCCCCTGGCTATTCTGGCTGCGGTAATCGGCTTGTTTTTCTCAGGATCCACTCTGAATACCATGACCATCGGTGGATTGGCGCTGGTGATTGGGATTTTGATCGACCAGTCCATCGTCGTGGTTGAGGCGATCGTCCGGCACGTTGAAGAAGGAGAGGAACCGTTTGACGCAGCCCTGAACGGAGCAACAGAAGTAGCGGTACCGGTGTTGGTCTCGACTGTCACTTTTTGTGTGGTGTTTTTCCCGATTACCTTCCTCTCGGGAATGGCCAGCTACCTTTTTCGCCCGGTAGCGCTGGCTGCCACCTTGGCCATGGGAGCATCGTTTCTGTTCGCCATCACCCTGGTGCCCGCATTCTGTGCACGCACGCTCAAGAAGACTTCCGGAGACTCGGGACGGAGGTCGAATGAGATGAGAGGCATCACCTCGCTCTACGTGCAGCTGGTTCGAGTGCTGCTGAGGGTGCGCTGGTCGGTTCTGCTGGGAGCCGCGATTATTTTTGTCCTCTCTTTGTTCCTCTTGCGAGAGACGGGTAGGGAGTTGTTTCCTTCGGTGGATGCCGGACAGTTCCAGATCCTGGTTCGTCTGCCTTCCGGGACTCGGATCGAGAGAACAGAAGCCAGGCTGGTTGAGATTGAAAAGTTGTTGATCGAAGAGATGGGTCAACCGGATCCCTGGAGACAAGAACGGCACCCTGCATCAAACCTTCGCATGTTGATTACCAACATCGGAGTCTTGATGGACTGGCCGGCTGCCTACACTCCCAACAGCGGACCCATGGATGCCTTCCTGCTTGTCCAGCTCAAGAACAAACCGGATATGTCGGGTACCTTTGAATACGTGGATCGGCTTCGCAAGAAGCTCCGCGAACGTTTCCCGAGTGTTGAATTCTCTTTCAATACAGGCGGCATGTTGACGGCCGCCCTCAACATGGGTGAGCCGGCTCCTATTCACTTTCAGGTTTCCGGAAGCAATCTGGAGATATCCCATCGCATTGCACGAATCATTGCTGGTGAGATGACTGAAGTGCCAGGCGCGGCGGATGTTCGTGTCGCCCAACGCATGGATTATCCCATCATTGACATCGAGATTGATCGAGTGAAGGCCGCCATGGCCGGGATCAACGTTGAGGACGTGATGAAGAACCTGGTCACGGCCACCAACTCAAGCGTGGGCTTCGATCCTGCATTCTGGATCGATCAGCGCAGTGGAAATCATTATTTCATCGGCGCTCAGTACGCCGAGACAGATCTGGTCTCCTTGGAGACACTGAGGGACATTCCCATCAAGGGATCCGGCGATGCTCAGCCCGTCTCACTTCGCACCCTGGTCAAGATTGGTCGGAAAACAGGGCCGTCTGTGGTGAACCACAGAAACATCACCCGGGTTATCGATATCTATGCGGCGGTTCTTCCGGATCACGATATTGGTTCGGTGGTTTCTGCCATGGAGGAACGTTTGCACTCTTCCCAGGAACTCCAGCCCGTGCTCAGACAGTCGGACCGTGGCGCCTACTTTGAGATAGCCGGTCCCGAGTTTGCCGGCGCCGGTTACAGTTACGTGCTGGCCGGAGAGGTAGCCACCATGCGTGAGACTCTGGGACAGTTTGTGGAAGGTTTCGTGCTGGCCGTTATCCTGATTTACCTGGTGTTGGTGTTGCAGTTTCGCTCATTTGTAGATCCCTTCATTGTGTTGCTGACGGTACCTATGGGGCTGATCGGTGTTGCGGTGATGCTCATCGTGACCAGTACTCACCTGAGCATAATGGCGGCCATGGGGATTATCATGATGGTAGGTCTCGTGGTCGCCTACAGCATCCTGCTGGTCGACTTTGCCAATCGCCGCTTTGCTGAGGGGGTGCCCCTTCACGAAGCAATTTGTGATGCAGCCCGTGTTCGTCTGCGTCCCATCCTGATGACCTCATTGGCGGCCGTCCTGGCTCTGACGCCGATGGCCGTGGGAGGGCAGGGGGCCGAGGCCAACGCTCCCCTGGCGCGGGCCATCATCGGGGGGGTCCTCAGTGCTGCCTCTCTGTCGCTGTTGGTGGTTCCTTGTCTCTATGTCACCTTTAAGCAGAGTTGGCGGCCCACCAGATCCACCCGCGGAGGAGAGAAGAGTTGACCCAGACGACCTTGAACAGAACAAGCCTCAGTGTCCTGATTGCGGACCCAAGTCTCCGGTGTGTGCTCATCTGGGTCATGAGCCTGTCGCTTGGCTGCAGCGGCCAGCCCCGAGGAAATTCCATCCAACAAGAGGACCTGCCAACCCAGTCATCGGTCGAAGTTGAGATCGTGAAGCCTCACAGAGAGGATGTGTTGCACCAAGTAGTGATGCCAGCCAGCATTGAGGCTTTCCAGAAGACAACCTTGTACAGCAAGGTCAGCGGATATTTGGAATGGATTGGGGTGGACATAGGTGATCAGGTCCGCAAAGGAGAAGTCATTGCCAGAATCGAAGTTCCTGAGATGCTCGACCAGTACAAGGAGACTGAGGCGGAACTGGCCATTGCTCGAGCCGACTATGAGAACGCTCAAGCTGAACGGGAGAGTGCCGAGTCTGATTACGAACTTCAGGAGATCACCTATCAGAGGCTTCAAGCTGTTCGTGAGGAGGAGCCCGACGTCATGCCTCAGCAGACGGTGGATGAGGCCAGGGCAAAGTTTCAGGTGGCACGGGCAACAGTTAAAGTGATTGACAGCAAGATCAACCAGGTTCTCAGCCGCATCAAACAGATTGAAGCGACTCTCAACCGTTTGCAGACCCTAATGTCTTATGCCGAGATTAGAGCTCCGTTCGCTGGAGTTGTCACCAAGCGATCAGCTGATCCGGGAGCTCTGATTCAGGCGGCAACAAGCTCGCAGAACGTGCAGTCCATCGTTACGGTGGTGAGCATGAATACCCTTCGCCTTTTTCTTGATGTTCCGGAGTCAGAGGTTCCATTCGTTGATAAGGGGGATTCGTGCGTAATCACTGTCGACGCGTTCCCCGGCAAAATATTTGCAGGGACAGTTACACGCTTTGCAACAGTTCTCGATCCATCCACCCGCACGATGAAAACCGAGATCGACATTCCCAACCCGGAACATATACTGCGCCCCGGCATGTACGGCCGGGCCACCTTGCTGTTGGAGGAGCATTCAGATGCGATCACGATTCCCGCGGAGGCGCTGCGGGCTGAAGGTGAAAGCAAATTTGTCTACTGTGTGGTGGATGGACTTGTCAAAAAGGTGGAGATCGAAGTGGGCTATAACGATGGTGTCAAGGTGGAGGTCAGGGCGGGTCTGGAGGGAACTGAGAGCATCGTGTTGTCGGCAAGAGATGCTCTGGCTGAGGGCGTCAAGGTCAATTCCGCCGGCCGACCAGGGGAGTAAAGTATGCAGATAAGATTCATTTTCTTAATGACTGCTTTGTTGACGGTTCAGACCGTCTCGGGCAATCAGGGAACTGGTCAAAGCGAGCCTTTGAGCTTGGAGCAGGCAGTTGCGACGGCCCTGGAACATCATCCTCGTCTGAGGCAGGCCCAGTTGGAAATCCAAGCGGCTGAAGCTCGCATCAAAGAGGCTCGCTCGACTTTCCTTCCCCAAGTCGATGCGGGAGGGATTGCTAAGCAGGGGCTCTCAGGCGCAGGAAACTGGTTCGGGCTGCACGGATTGGCTTCATCGCCCGAGCCTGAGGACATGGCTGTCTCAGTCAATGTTTACCAGGACCTTTACGACTTTGGTCGCACCGAGCACCAAAGCTCGGCACGTCGCTCCGAACTAATCTATTTTACAGAGACCGTTCTGGCTGAACAGGCTAAGGTGATCCTGGATGCCAAAAATGCCTACTACAACGGCCTCAAAGCTCAGAAACTGGTCGGGGTGGCCGAGACCACCATCCAGGAGAGAAGGTTAACGCTGCGACAAGCGGAAGCCTTCTACCGGGCCCAGCTGAGATCAAAATTGGATGTCAGTTTGGCCCAACTGGAGGTTTCCCGGGCCGAGCTTGGCAGGGTGAAAGCGGACAACTCTCTGAAACAGGCGTTTGCCACTTTGAACCATCGTATGGGGGTGGAGTCGAGCCAGATCTATACCCTTCAGGAACCTCTCATCGAACCAACTAGTCCGCCCGCAGTGGAAGGCTTGGTCGAGCAGAGTCTGGACAGTCGCCCTGATCTGCGCGCCGTCGAGGCCCGTATAGAGGCGGCCCAGGAGTGGGTCAAGAGGGCGGAAAGTGAGCGATATCCCAGATTTATGGGTTTGTTCAGCGGGGGCTGGACGCGCTTTGCCGATTTCACGCTGAGCAATCTGTTGTTTGGCGGCTTTGGATTCAGGTTGCCTGTTTTCACAGGTGGTCGCCTGACTGCCCGGATCGAGGAAGCCAAACAGGATGTGGAAAAAACCAAGATGGTGCGAGAAGAGCTGATTCAGAATGTTGAATTGCAAGTGCGCACCGCATATACCGACATTCTGACCGCAATTGAGGCAGTTAAAACCAACAGCCAGATGATCCAACAGGCACAAGAGGCGCTGCGCCTGGCGCGGATCAGGTACAGAATGGAGTTGAGCGATTTTGTCGAACTGGCGGCCGCTCAGACATTCTTGAGCACAGCAGAGAGCGACTACGCCGCTGCTCTGTATGATTACAAAATCAAAGAGTCGGAACTGGAATATGCGACGGGTGGTTTCTAACTTCCATTGGGATGACTCTAGGGCCTGACACCATGTGCCCACTTGGATCCAACTCTATCCGACTCCAACCAAGATAGAGGCATTTCTGAAGGTCAGGTCCATTGCCTTTCATCCTCCCATTTCCTAAACTCTTCTCAGCTGTCCAGAAGCGTTTACCTGTATGCTTTGGTTGAAACACTCAAGATGATCTCTAGCCCGCATTTCTCACACTGTCTCGTAGCGAGGAATCTCAGGCAGGGCGGATGGATGAGGCACAGCAGTAGAGGGAGTGTGAGAAATGCGGGCTAATGATGACCACAACAATCTTCTGCTAACACGACGATCCTTCCTTGAGCGCTCCAGTTTTGCGGCTGCTGTCGTGGCACTCGGGCCAACAATCAAATCGAGAGGACTGGCTCCGAGAAGCGCAGACGAGGCTGGTTCCGCTGATTGGCCGCGATTTGGCTACGATCTGGGCAATAGCCGCTTCAATTCACACGAGGCTGTTATCGGACGAGAAAATGTTGACCAGTTGAATCTGCAATGGACATTCGAGGCAGCCGCTCCGATTCAAAACTGTCCAGCAGTGGTAGAGGACACTTTGTATTTTGGATCGTGGGATGGGCACTACTACGCGATTAGCGCGGACACCGGCCAGCTCAAATGGAAGTCGGATCTGTTGCTGCCACCTCTTGAGAGTGGCTTCCATGAGATTCGCTCTTCGCCAGCCTACTCAGATGGGCGAATCTATTTCGGGACGGGCTCTGCGAAAATGCACTGTTTTGATGCAGAGACTGGGAAAGAGATTTGGCAGACCCTTTTGGACTCGGAGCCCTCAAACGACGCTCAAATAACCTGTTCACCTATAGTTTACCAGGGCATGGTCTTTGTAGGGACCTCCTCTGGAAACTCTCAGATCGCGTGTTTAGATGCTGAGACGGGAAAAGTGCGCTGGCGGTTTTTTATCGTACCGAGTTCCAAGACTGCGGGAGGCGCAGTTTGGACTGCGCCTGCAGTCGATCAAGAACATGACATCCTCTATAACGTGACAGGCAGTGTAAAGGGGTTTAGGCCCGCCGGTCCCATGTTGTATACGGAAAGTGTTCTGGCTCACGATCTCCATACCGGCCAACTTCTCTGGCACTATCAGCCTCGGCCGGCTGACACACACGACTTGGACTTTGGTTCTCATCCCATGATCTTTGATGCGGTCAGTCCGCGTCAAAGAGGCGCAGTCCGTCGATGTGTCGGCGCTGGGAAGAAGGATGGTTTCTATTGCCTGGATCGGTACACGGGCGAACGATTTTGGAGGGCAATGTTGACCGATACTGGTGAAGCCGGAGGGCCCCGGATGAGTAGTACCGCAGTGGCCTACAACCAGGTGTTTATGGTGTCTAATGCCAATCCTCCAAAAGGTCCAATGTCAGTCACGGCCGCACTAAACGCCTACACAGGTGAAATTGAGTGGTGGGTTCCCAATGCGGTCCGGATTCGAGCCCCGGTGGCAGTAGCCAACGGTGTGTTTTTTCAGGGTCTCACGGACGGCAGTCTGGAAGCCCTGGATACGCGGAGCGGACGGCAGCTCTGGCAGTATCAGCTGCCTAGTCCTCATCGGGGAGGCTTTACCATTGCCAACGGCAGACTCTACGCGAGCAACGGTGAACTTTCACTCGACGGACGGGCGACTACCGATCGATACTCTATCTATGCATTTGCAGTTGCTGGGAAGTAGATGAAAAGAGACGCCGTGCTTGAAAAGAGAATCTACCGCCGCGATTTTGTGCGGATTGCCGGGATCGGGTTTGCAGCTGTAGGAAATATAGCTGAGGGACTGAGCCAGGATTCAATTACCCCACAAGTCCGTATATATGCCAACCGCCTGATAGGTCTTTGGTATTTTGATCCCGTGGGCCTCTATGTGGAACCTGGTCAGACAGTGCGTTGGATCTCTGCTACCTGGGGAACTTCAGTGACCGCCTACCATCCAGAGAATGACAATCGGGAGTTGCGAATCCCGGAGGGTGCCCAACCTTTCGATTCAGGTCTACTAGACGAGGATGCGAACACTTTCGAATGGACTTTTGATGTTCCAGGGACCTATGACTACTTCAGTCGAGATCACGAGCCAATAGGGACGGTTGGTCGGATTGTGGTGGGTCAATCTGGTGGACCTGCTGAAAAACCTTTGGGCTATGGTGGTCGAGAGGGCTGGGCGCCAATATATCCTCGTGTTCGGCAGGTTCTTGAACTGGTGACATCGAAGGCAATTATGGAAAAGAAAACCTTTCCGTATCCGACGGAGCGATTCCAGCGTCGCTATCCATATTGATAGAAGCATCTTACGATTCAGCTTCTTTCAAACCATCTAAAAGGCTCAGCATCAAGCTGAAGTTGGAGCCCTAACCGGCCTACCCGATACCC
>JAUXKG010000375.1 GCA_030624355.1 Acidobacteriota bacterium | reverse complement strand
CGGCTGGAGGGAGAGCGATCCGATCATCAGCTCAAACTGGAAGATAGTGAGTCGCGTCTGAAAGAGACAGAGCAATCTTTGGAGCAGAAAAAAACCGAAGTCATTGAGCTGGGTCAGGCTTTGCAGAAACAGAAAGAGGGAAAAAACAATCTGGAAGAACAACTGGAGGAGGTTCGATCGGAATCGACTGAGTTGCACAATCAGCTGATTGCCCAGCGCGAGCGTCTCCAGTCTCTTCAGGAGATTGAACTGAGTCACTCCCAGTACAGCGAAGGAGTACAGAAGTTTCTGAATCACCTGTCGACCAGCCAATCGGTTCGGACTGGAGGCACGCTGGCCGACTTCATCGAAACCAGTCCGGAGTACGAGAAATTGGTAGAAGAGTTTCTCGGTGAGGAGCTTGAATACATACTGGTGGATTCTCTGGAGGATGCGGTACAGGGACTTTCTGAGTTGAAAACGATCGAAAGTGGAAAGTGCACCTTTCTATCACTGCGTTCTTCCAATGGGTTCAAGAAAAGCAATGGAGAAAAACCCTGGGCGACCAATGGCTCAGCGTCTGAGGGAGTTCACGGTCAGCTAGCCAATCTGTTACAGATGAAGCCTGAGGTTCAGGAGGCCTTTCGGCGTGTCTTGCCTCAGAGAGCAGAGGCTATTGTGGTTTCTGACCTGGACCGGGCTTTGCAACTGGCTCACAGCCATCCGGAAAACGTCTTCATCACACTCGAGGGTGAAGCCCTCACTCCGAGGGGATTGCTTTCAGCCAGTTCGACTCAGGGCCAGAAGCTGGGTCTGTTGAGTTTGAAGCGAAACAAACGGGAATTGGAGAAGAGGACTTCAGAGTTGCAGAAGAGCCTGGCAGCGATCCAAAAGAGGGAAGAAGAACAGAAGGAAGCGCTTCGGCGAATGCTGAAACTGTTCAACGAGAGCGAGGTGTCCCTGCATCAGACGGAGAAAGAAATCGTTGCCTTGACCCATCAGCAGGAACAGTGGAAGGGCGAACGGGAACGCCAGAAACAGGCATTGAGGGTGATCGGTGAAGAGTTGAAGCAATTGGAGCGGGAGCGGGAAGAAAAGCGCAAGAAGGTTCGTGAGGTTGAGGAACAGCTGAACGAGGGGAATCGCTCCCGATTGGAAACGGAGCAGATGCTTTCTCAGACACAGGGGTCGTTGCAGCAACTGAGAAGTGAATTTGGAAGGATGCAGGAGCATCTTCACCTGATTTCATCGGAGCGCAAGGTTCTGGAAGAAAGACGGCTGGCACTGCGGCGGACCTTGGAGCGAATCGAAGAGCAGCGGGCCGGTCTCAAGGATCGCCAGCAGGCTAGTCAATCAGCACGGGCCCAGGGTGAGGAGCGCTTGGCTCAGATGACAGCAGCGCTGGGCACTCTTGGGTCGGATCTGGAGAAGAATCGGGCCCTCGACGCTGATATGGGGGACACTCTGAAGGAAGCGGAACAGGAGTACGCCAACTGGAAACAGACTCTTCCGGAAACGGAACAAAGGTTGGTCGAGTTGCGCAACCGAAAAAGCGAGCTGCAAGAGAAGCGAGCTCAGCTGGAGGTCGACCGAGCTCGCCTGGAGACGCAGCTTCAAAGCATCAGCGAGCAGTGCTCAGAGCGGTTGCAGATACCTTTGGAGGAGGCCAGGGCTAAAGTGGACCTGCAGGACGTGGACCTTGAGGAGAGCCTGCAGGAATGTGAGCAGTTGCAAGAACGTCTCGAAAAGTTCGGTCCCATCAATATGGCTGCCCTTGAGGAGTACCAGGAAAACGAAGAGCGCCACAACTTTCTCTGCTCTCAGCGTGAAGATATCGAGATCTCCATTGCCGACACCAACCGAGCCATTCAGGAGCTCAACCGGCGCAGCCGCGAAAAGTTTCAGGAGGCCTTTGAATCCATCAATCAACACTTCGATGAGATTTTTCAGAAGCTTTTCGGAGGGGGTGAATGTGGCATGCGACTGGTGGATGAAGAGGATCCGCTGGAGAGCGGAGTTGACATCTTCGCACAGCCACCCGGCAAGAAGCTGCAGAATGTCATGCTACTCTCGGGTGGAGAGAAAGCAATGACTGTTTTTGCCTTTCTGATGGCCCTTTTTGCTTACCGTCCCAGCCGTTTTTGCGTGCTGGATGAGGTGGATGCTCCTTTGGATGATGCCAATGTGGTTCGCTTCAACAACCTCATCCAGCAGATGAGTGAAGGAACTCAGTTCATCATCGTGACCCACAATAAGCGGACCATGGAAACTGCCGAGGTTCTCTACGGGATCACCATGGAAGAGCCCGGGGTGTCCAAGATCGTCTCAGTCAAATACTAATCACGGATTCACACGGATTTCAGAAACACGGATTGACACAGATTCAGAGGGTTGGCGACAATTCTTCTGTCAGCTGTTAGTTTTCAGACCCGACACTCGACACTCGACATTCGTCAATGGTCAGGTGCTCTTCCCCTTCTTCCCGATCGCGTGCTGCCGAATCTTCTTGGAGACGGTGTTTCGGTGAACCCCCATGATCCCTGCGGCTCGACTCAGGTTGCCGTTGCTGTCCTGCAGGGCTCGAATAATGAAGAGCTTCTCAAACTGTGAGGCTGCTTCTGACCAATAAATGCCTTTGGAGACCATCTCGTCGATAACCTCTTCCAATTTGTCCTTGATCTTCTTTTGCTGGCGTGCCATTGGTCTCTAACCGGACATTGAAGGTTGAACCCTGTCGGTGTCTGTCTCCAGACTCTCTCCCGTCAGACGGGAGTAGGCCTCCAGGTAGCGTTGTGAGGTGGCCGTGATGATGGATTCGGGGAGTTCAGGCCCTGGGGGAGTCTTATCCCACTCTCGAGTCTCCAGGTAATCTCGAACGAACTGTTTGTCATAGGAAGGTTGAGACCTTCCCGGTTGGTACTGGTCGGCTGGCCAGAATCGGGAGGAATCGGGGGTCAGCACCTCGTCGATCAAGAGGAGCTCAGATCCAGCCAAGCCGAACTCAAACTTGGTGTCGCAGATAATAATCCCTTTTCCCTTGGCGTGGTCTCGGGCCCGATTATAGAGTTGGAGGCTGAGGGTGCGTACCCTTTCCGCCACCTCTTCACCAATCATCTCCACAGCCCGTCCGAAACTAATGTTCTCGTCGTGACCCACTGTGGCTTTGGTGGATGGGGTGAAAATAGGCTCGGCAAGCTCCTCAGATTCCTTCATCCCAACAGCCAGCTGAATTCCACAAATGGTGCCACTGGCCTGGTACTCCTTCCATCCGGAGCCGGCTAGATAGCCTCTCACCACGCACTCTATGGGTAAAGGATCACACTTGCGCACCAGCATGGAGCGACCGGCAAGCTGGGCCTTGAAAGGAAGCAGCAAATCCGGAAAATCCTCGATTTGGGCAGAGATCAGATGATGTTCAACGATGTCCTGAAGTCGATTGAACCAGAAGGCCGACAGTTGAGTGAGGACTTCCCCCTTCTTGGGGATAGGGTCGGGAAGAATGACGTCAAAGGCCGACAGACGATCGGTCGCCACCATAAGAAGATGGCTGTTGAGATCGAACATTTCCCGAACCTTTCCCCT
>JAUXKG010000323.1 GCA_030624355.1 Acidobacteriota bacterium | reverse complement strand
ACTCTAAGAGAGCTTAGCCCAGCGGAAGAGCGAGACCCAGCCCGTAACTCGTTTCTCGGTTTGGCCTTGATTTTGGTGCTCTGCCTGACGGTGACTGGCGGCTGTCAACAGGACCCCGATCCACTGGCCAAGGCCTTCAACGCCATGGGTGGTAGAGCTGCTCTGCTGGGGCTCAGAGGATTCAGCTATGAGTCGGAGGGTGACCGATTCGAGCCCGGCCAGGGGCTGAACCCAACGGTAGATCCCATCAAGGCCAGCTCGTTCACACTCACACTGCTCTACGACGTAGACAACGACGCACTGAGCTTCGATTGGCAGCGGCAAATCTTCGACCCGCTGCGGGGAGAGATCGCCTACAGGGATATTCTCAACGGGGACATCGGCTACCAGACCGGTAACGACTCGGTGTTCAACCCACCCGGCGTAACCTCAGACCGGGCCCTCACCTCCGATCGTATCGCGGCCGTACGGCGAGAGTTTCGGCTCCTCAACCCGCAGCTGTACCTGCGTGCAGCCGCCGAGAGAAAGGACGTGGCGACCGTCAAGGCAGACGTTGAGCTTGACGGGAGAGCCCATCACGTCATTGAAGTAGCGGATGTAGTGGAACCGGTGGAACTGTTCGTCGATGCCGCTACCGGGCGGGTCACAAAGCTTGGGACCGTGCAGAACGATCACATCTGGGGAGACGTTGTCACCGAGGTCAGTTACGGAGCCTGGTCGACCCCGGAGGGCAGTCGCCTGATGTTTCCACAGCAGGTGGAACTGTCCATTGCCGGCAAGACGATCCGCACCGCCAGGCGGAGCAACTTGGTGGTGAATCCCGACTTTGCCGCCAACGCATTTGCTCTTCCCGAGGAACCGCGCACCCAGATCGATCCTGCGGCTACCGAACGAGGGGGCTTGAACTCCCAGTATCTCACCCGCTGGCATGCCATAGGGTTGCCGAATGGGGACCAGGATCAGACAGTGGTTGTTGCTACTGCACTGGCGGGCGATCCGAACATCCAGCATTTGACTGGAGGGTTTCACCATTCACTTGCAGTCAAACTCGATGATAGCCTCCTGGTGGTCGAGCCACCCCTGAACGAGGCCCGCTCCCAGGCCGTGCTGAAAACTCTCGACGAACTCTGGCCGGGAATCCCGGTCAGCCACCTAATTCTTACCCACCACCATTTTGATCATATGGGCGGCATCCGGACCTACGCGGCGGCGGGTGCCACCATCGTCACCAGCGAACTGAACAGTGCCTATGTGGAAGCCGCTCTGACCTCTGGTCACACCTTGGTTCCGGATGAGCTGGCGGGCGTGGTGAGCCCCAAATGGCGCATCGAAGAGGTGGCAGCAGACGGGGAGTTCAATCTCGCTGAGGGAGGCCGCAGCGTCCAGGCGCGCCACGCTCCGACGATTCACAGTGAGGACATGCTGGTCATCTACGTTTCGCCGGCCCAGGTGCTCTTTGTGAGTGACGTTTACATGCCTGGAGTCTTTCCCGCAAATCAGCCAGTGCCGCCACCTTTCGGAGCTTGGGCACAAGGGCTGAGAGATGGTCTTGCAGGGCTGAAGTGGAGAATCGAGTGGATCGCCGGTGGGCACGGTTCGGGTGCACCGTTCACTGATCTGCATTCTCACTTCGAGGACTGAGAGTCTACCCCTCTCCCCCCAGGTTTCCGGCAAGATGAAAGTGCTGAAACGAAGGTATTGTCCTCATCAATCCTGATGACCAGGCCACGGCCAGTGCTCAGGTCTCCATGCGGGACGATGATGGGAATCCCCTCACCGTGGATCTCGATGGAGAGATCGTCCAGGAAGTCAAGAATGTCCAGGTGGGTCCCAGGAGTCTGGAGATCCTGAAGACTGATGCCCAGGGAGGAGTGCAGGTGGGATCGGTCACGGTCTCCTCGGATATTGAACTGGCTGGAGTGATTCTGTTTGGTGGCAGTGTGGGAGTGGCCGGAGTGGGAGCCAGTGAGGTCCTCAGACGTGGCTTTGCTGCTCCGCTGGAGAGTAATGCCGAGGAAGAGATCAATACGGGCATTGCCATCATGAACCTGACCGGAGAGACGGTGACACTGGATCTGGAGTTAGTGAACCCGGACGGCAATGTCCTGGCCACGGCCAGGCTGGAGGGAGAGACTGCCCTGGCCCCCAATGGTCATCTGTCCCAGTTCGTGGACCAGATCCCCTGGAGTGAAGAGATTGACTTTTCAGACTTCATGGGCCTGATCCGGGTGAGGCCCTCGGAAAGAATTGCGGCCACCGTGGTACAGACCCGGCCGGGGCAGTTTGCGACGATGCCGGTGGCGGCGCTATAGGTTGGGCCTTCGGTTTGAGACGGCCATCTGTCAGTTCATGAACGGCGGGCAGCTATTGCAGCTCCGACTGCTATTCCGATACTTATTCCGACGGCCAACCACATCCCCATGTTGCCCGTGGCTGCACCCATGGCAGCTCCCATCCCTGTGCCTACTGCGATTCCCACGCCAATCGCAGTTGCCAGTCGACTCTCACTTATACCGTTGGATCCATTGGTCCTCCCGGTCATTTGCTTCTAACCTCCTAATTCAAAACAAGATTACCAACACCGCTCACCAATTCACCGGCACTTAAATCTCAGGCCCCTTGATGGTGACATCGACAGCCCTTTTCAAAAGGCCGTTGTAGCCATCAACCGAAAGTCGGTGCCCTCCCCGGTTGTAATTGGACAGTGGGGAAGCAGCTCGATCCTGGGTGCGCATAGGGTGCGGAAGTGCGCTTTAACGACCCTTATTCCCTCTTATTTCCGGGTCGGAAACTCGTAAGTTACTGTCGATAAGGGGTTCTTTTTCTTAGCCTGTGAAAGACAATCACTGGCAAGTACCTCGACATCAATACCGCGAGCAGCCATGATAGGAGGCCATGAGTTTGAGAGACTTCTTTGTGGCGTCCTTTCTGGCCTTTGCTGGCGGTGCCTTCGCCTTCGCTTTACAAGATTCCGAGGTTGAGCCTTCCCCGGACTGGCCACAGTGGGGCGGGCCCAATCGGGATTTCAAGGCCAGCTCTGCAGGACTTGCCGAAGCCTGGCCTGAAGAGGGTCCCCCGAGACTGTGGAGACGGTCGCTCGGAGACGGGTATTCCGCGATTGTGGCAGAGGCCGGCACTCTCTACACGATGTATCGTCACTCCGCCGGAGACCGAGAAGGCCAGGAAGTCGTCATCGCTTTAGATGCCGATACTGGCCGAACCAGGTGGGAGTATCGATATGAGGAGTATCTTCCGAAGAAGATGGATACCCAGTTTGGTCCCGGTCCCCACTCCACCCCTCTCATTGTTGGAGACAGGCTCTTTGCAGTAGGAGCGATCGCAAAGCTCCACGCTCTGGACAGGAGAACGGGGCAGCTGCTCTGGTCACGCGATCTGTACAACGAGTTCTCCTTGGATCGGATTGGACTGGCGTCGAACCGGGGCTATGCTTCAAGTCCGATCGCCTACAAGGACACCCTGATTCTTCCCCTGGGAGGCAGGGGGAAAGCAGTGGTTGCCTTGCGGCAGACGGATGGTTCCGTAGCCTGGCAACGGCACGATTTTCAACTGTCCCCCTCCTCTCCTCTCCTCATTGAGGTCGACGGGCAGGAGCAGTTGATTCTCTTCATGGCCGCAGAGATCATCGGTGTGAATCCTGACAACGGCGATCTCTACTGGAGCCACCCTCACAAAACGAACTACGATTGCAACATCAGCACGCCGGTCTGGGGCGAAGACAATCTGCTTTACATGTCATCGGCCTATGACAGCGGCAGCCGTGTACTCCAACTGCAGCAGGCCGACGGAGAGACTTCGGTTCGAGAGCTCTGGTTCAACAAGCGAATGCGGATTCATTTCGGAAGTACGATCCGTCTGGGGGATGTGAGTTATGGGTCCAGCGGGGACTTTGGACCGGCCTTCTTCATGGGTGTGGATGTGAAGACAGGCCAGGTACTCTGGCGCCAGAGAGGTCTCGCCAAGGCCCAGATCGTTTTTGCCGACGACAAATT
>JAUXKG010000066.1 GCA_030624355.1 Acidobacteriota bacterium | reverse complement strand
GTTCAGGTAGGATTGCAGGTAACAATAACTGCACTCCATGTGGCAGTTGCTGGCATAGTTGACTATGAAGTAGTTGCAGCAGACATTCTCAGTCCCCTTTTTCATCTGTCCAGCCGGGCAGGCTTTAAAGAATCGTCCTTTGTGCCGAGCCATGATCAAAGACCTCTTGGCAACGGGGATAGTAGGATTCCACTGTTGAGACTCCTTCAGTAGAGCCTCAGTTGAGTCGATGTGCTCGACTGGGATTTCAGGCAGCCTCTCGAGGACATTCTGAGTAATGGGAGACTCCCTGACGGAGTGTTCCACAAAGATTCGATCAGGTTTGTAGGGCTTCATGGCGGTGCGACAAGGATTGAGTGAATAAGAAAAGAGGGGACCGTCTTCTCTGTCCCCTTTTCCAACTGGAGAATCGACAACATTTTCCCACGCCTTCTAGTGGACAGAGTAGACTGTCCCCTTTTTTCTTCAGTCTACAATAAATCGAATATCTGTTTCAGATCATCTCCTCGGGCGGCGGCGTGCAGCTTTTCGATCAGAGCCAGCAATTCTTCGAGATCGCGCGCCGACAACGAGACGTTGATTTGATTCCCTTCGAAATTGGGTGGCAGGCGAAGTTGGACTTGAGGCGGAAATTTGAGAGCGGCCTTGAGTTCGGCATACCTTTTCTCGTGTTGAGAAAGATGTGGAAATCGGACTTGAAGTAGCTTTTTGAGCGCCCGTTCAAAACGTCTTTGAAGAGGCAGATGTTTGTCTTCCGCCTTCTCAGCCGCGCCACTTTGCTGCCAGATTGTCTGAATTGAAACTTGTCCTGATGTCTCCGGGGAAGTGGCCGGATTGTGAATTTCAGAGGCCCGTATCTCATCCAATAGTGTAAACAGTTGTTTCTGCTTGTTTCCGCCCAGTAGAAACTCTGATACGAGGTCGATGAAAAACCGCTGTTCTTCGTCTTTCCAGGGTGAGATTTCCAGCGCTATGCCCGGTTCCAGCAGGTCGCTCACAGCCCGTTGCAGAAATAACGAGAGGGAAGCCAGGTCAAATTGCTGGCGAAGATGAAACCGGTCGGGGCGGATACCCAAAAGGGGCAGGTACTCATCCATCAAGACCTGGTGATCGACTTCGAAGTCACGATGGAGTTTCAAAAGAACTCGAGCTTTTTCCATCAGATGAAGAGGCCGCGCGGTCAGTTTGTCTTCCAAAGCCTGTCTGAATAGCACCAGGGGATCCCGTTCATCTCGGATCAAACAGGGGAGCGCCTGGAGGCCCAAATTCCTGGCCGCCTGGTAACGCCGGAAGCCAATCACAATCCGGAAGTTGGCATGGGCTCCCTTCTGAAGGTGAAGAGGTGACAAAAGACCGTTCCGATTGATGGATCGAGTCAACTGATCCAGGGACAGCCAGGGCAGAGAAACGGAGAACAGGCGGTCCTTCGAATCAATCCGGTCAGCAGGAATCATTTCCAGGTTGTGAGAAAGGTTCTCGATCATGCCAAGAAATCACTGGATTTAAGCAACCTTCCAAGTTTTAATACATCTAAGGTTACTGATTGATCGTACCTAAGAAGTGTGGTACGGTCCAAGGCTTGTCCGCTTAGGGTTCAACCATGATCCATTTTTCTTGGCAACGTCTTCAGTGGAGGCAAGCACTGTTATGAGTGTCAAATCCCTTTTGAGAAGTCTTTTCATATCCATTCTCATCTTGATGATTCCCCATTCCCTGGTCCTGGCGCAAGAGGAGGAGGAAGGGGAAATCCTGTATACCCCGGGAGAGTACGATGCTTATTCAAGTGCTGTCAATGCGGCTCCAGAAGAAAGGGAAGATGCGATCATTCAGTTTGTCGAAGAGAATCCGAAATCAACGTTGATTCAGTACGCCGCCGCCAGTTATGTGCAGTTGATGCAGGCCTACGAGAGCCAGGGAGAGGCAGAGAAAGCTGTGGATGCAGGCCTAAGGCTGCTCAAGCTGCTGCCGGAGGAAGCGAATACTCTGTATTTGACTGCGGTAGCGGCCTTCCGGGTGGGACGTTTTGAGGAAGCGGTCCAACATGGCACAAAAGCCTACTCCGTTAATCCAAGTGCCGGTCTGGCCTTTGTTCTGGCCACTTCCTTCGGACGACTCAAGGATGAAGACAAATACACCGAATATGGTGAAATTGCCTGTGAGGAGTTGGAGGCCAAGCAGTGTTACCAGATCCTGGCAGATCTGATGAGGATTTTTGCCGGTAACAAGCAGTGGGGCAAAGCTGCGGAGTACGCGCAGCGGGCACTTAAAGGCTTGGATGCCGCTGAAAAGCCACCTCAGAGCAGTCCCGGTGAGTGGAGCGAGTATCTGGATAAGCAAAGGGTTGTTGCCTATGCCATAGTGGGTCGCAATGGGTGGGAAAGTGAGAATTGGCAAACCACTATAGAAAATTACCAGAAAACCCTGAATCTGAAAGCGGATCCGGTTATACAAGCCGAAGCCTACTACTATGTTGGAATGAGCCAGTGGAAGCAGAAGCAGATCGATTCAGCGATGAAGGCTTTTGCTAAGGGTTCTGTGCAGAAAGCTCCCCACGCCAAGCACTGTCGGCAATATCTGGAGACCCTCTACAGGTCGACTCACAATGATTCGCTTGCCGGTCTTGATGAGTTCCTGGAACGCTCGACTCCTCAATAGCGAAAGCAGAATCCCTCTGCCAACTGTCTTCTCAAATTGAGTCCAGCCTGCTGTCAGTCGAAAAGAGGGGACACAGTAGACTGTCCCCCTATTTTCGTCGTTGTGATACCTCAGAGTGCCTGTCCCGGCCCCTCTTTTTTGGTGTCGTCTTTTCGTGATATCTTGAGGCTTTCCCAACCTCCGTCACGAAGGAATGAATGAGGGGCTCTACGGGCGATTATCTACAACAGCTCAATAAAGAGCAGAGATCTGCCGTCACCCGCACGGACGGTCCCACGCTGGTTCTAGCCGGAGCTGGAAGCGGTAAGACTCGGACCATTACCTACAAGATTGCTTACCTGATCGAACAGGGAATCGCCAGACCCGAACACATACTGGCTGTTACCTTTACTAACAAGGCTGCCGATGAAATGAGGGGCAGATTCGAACAACTCTTGACTCAACTCTCAGCCGTCCCCCTGGTGTGCACATTCCACTCTTTTGCCGTGCGGGTCTTGCGCCGTCACGCGGACACGCTGGGCTACGGAAGGGACTTTGTTATCTGTGACAGGGAAGATCAGAAGAGGGTTTTCAAGACGGTCTACAAGGAGCTGCAGCTGACCGATAGCCAGCTGCCCTTCAACAAGTCCCGTGCTGTCATCAGCCACGCTAAGAACAACAGCTGGACGCCTGAGGAATACCTGGAACATTCGAGTGATTTCGAGGCTGAGGGAATCTCCCGCGTTTATGAGGCCTACCAGCGTTTTTTGAAGCGTTCGAATGCCGTGGATTTCGACGATCTGATTCTGCTCACGGTGAACTTGTTTAAAGAAAATCGGGACATTAGAGAGCGCTACGGAGACTTCTATCGATATCTTTTGATCGATGAGTACCAGGATACAAACCGTCCTCAATATGACCTGATTAAGTTTTTGACTTGTCTGAACCAAAATCTCACCGCTGTCGGGGATGAAGATCAATCCATCTATGCCTTTCGTGGAGCTGATATCGGCAACATTCTTCGTTTTGAGACCGACTTTCCGGGAGCCCACATTGTGAAGTTGGAGCAGAACTATCGATCGACCCAGAATATTTTGGATGCCGCCGTCAGTGTCGTTTCAAACAATGTGCACCGAAAGGGAAAAGTCCTATGGACCGACGCTTCTGAGGGCGAGATAATTGATCTTTATGTCGCCCCTGATGCCAAGCTGGAGGCTGTGTACGTTTCTGAGAAGGTCTATGAACATCTACGCCAGGGAGAAACAGGGCTGGCTATTCTATATCGGACGAATTTTCAGTCCAGGCAGTTTGAGGAGGCTCTCAGGAGACGGCAGATTCCTTACAAGGTCATTGGTGGGCTGAGCTTCTACCATCGCAAGGAGATCAAAGACGCTCTGGCTTATCTTCGGTTAGCACAGAACCCTGAGGATAATGTGGCACTTCTGAGGGTGATTAACGAGCCTCCTCGGGGCATCGGACAGGTAACCCTCGATCATCTTCAGCAGTTGGCTCGCAAAGAAGAGTCAAGTTTGTGGACCGCCTTGCAGAAAGGTCTGCAGGAAAACTATTTTCCTGCCAGGACCCATCTGGCTTTGGAGCGATTTCACAGCCTAGTTCAAGAATTCCGCCAGTTTATGGAGCTGCCATTTCATTTGGCTTTAGAGAAAATACTGGCAGCAAGTGGTTACGCCCAGGCACTTTATGACGAGGAGATGGAACAGTCTCACAACCGGACCCTGAATCTGGACGAATTGATCACTGTTGCCAGAGAATATGGGGAAGGGGAGGGGGGCCTTCAGGATTTTCTTGACCATGCGGTCTTGCGATCTGAGGCAGATGACTATGATGAATCGGCAGCCGTTAGTTTGATGACCCTTCACAACGCCAAGGGGCTTGAATTCTCTATTGTTTTTCTGGTCGGTTGCGAAGAAGGACTTTTTCCTCACAGTCGTTCAGTAGCCTCAGACGATCTGGAGGAAGAACGGCGCCTCTGTTATGTGGGGCTCACGCGAGCTAAGATAAAGCTGTACCTCTCTTACTCCCGGCGTCGGCGGTTTTTCGGCCGAGACACGGACGAGCAGAATCTTCCTAGCCGCTTTCTGAATGAGATTCCTGAACACCTTATTCGAAACGAATGGAGCGGGGCGATTGAGCTTAGAACAGCCGGTCCGGTCGTGAAGACAGGCACGGATCGCTACCGTCGTCCAGGCAAGACTTCCTTCGCCGGAAAAACCTACAACTCGGTTGAAAGTGCACGAGGGTTTCTGGAGGATCTTTCTCGGAAGAAAAGCCAGTTGGGCAGCGGACTTGTTTCCGGAGCTCAAATTGTCCATGAAACATTCGGCTACGGCCGAATTCTTCAGGTTCAGAAGAGTGGAGACGATCTGAAGATCACAGTGAAATTTGCTGAGGTGGGGATTAAGAAAATGCTGCAGAGTTACGCCAAATTGAAGCGGGTGTAGCGATCTGGAGACTGAGTGATGTTTCGGACCAAGGATCTAAGCGACATTCTCCGTGCTGCCGAGCAGGGCGAGCACAGGCTCAAGCGGGTTCTGAGTGTGGTGGATCTGACAGCTCTGGGTGTGGGGGCCATCGTTGGCGCAGGTATTTTTGCACTAGTGGGGACTGCGGCGGCTGGATCCGGCGATCGTTTGGGGGCCGGCCCAGCGCTGATGCTGGCCTTTCTTGTGACGGCCCTGGCCTGCGGGTTCTCCGCTCTCTGTTATGCTGAATTCGCTTCTGTCGTTCCCATCTCGGGAAGCGCTTATACCTACAGTTATTTTACTTTGGGAGAGGTAACGGCCTGGATCATCGGTTGGGATCTCATTCTGGAATATGCCGTGGGTAATGTAGCAGTCGCCGTTTCTTGGTCGGGCTATTTCGTCGAGTTGCTGAGGGGATTTAGCATAGAGTTGCCTGTCTGGCTGACGACCAACTACAACATTGCGGCACAACACCCGGCAGTTCTCGAGTCGGCGCCCCACTTGTTCGGGTTTCCGATTATCATAAATCTCCCGGCCGTTCTCATTGTTGCGCTGATTACCCTGGTTCTGGTGATCGGCATTAAGGAAAGCTCGCGATTCAACGCCGTAATGGTGGTCATCAAGCTGGCAGTGCTGCTCTTTTTCATTCTGTTGGGAGCCTTCTACGTTAAACCCGAAAACTGGCAGCCCTTCGTTCCCAATGGTTGGGGAGCAGTCATGACAGGCGCAGCCCTTGTTTTCTTTGCCTACATTGGCTTCGACGCCATATCAACTACTGCTGAGGAAGCTAAGAATCCGCAACGGGACCTTCCCCGGGCGATGATTGGTTCGCTCGTGATTTGTACTGTGCTCTACGTAGCCGTGGCGGCCGTCTTGACGGGGATTGTCCCTTATCAGCGATTGAATGTGCCGGAGCCTCTGTCCCTGGCCTTCAGCTATCTGGAGATGGATTGGGCGGCCGGTATCGTCGCCTTCGGGGCAGTAGTGGCCACCACTGCGGTTCTGTTGGTGTTCCAGCTGGGACAACCTCGTATCTTCTTCGCGATGTCTCGTGATGGTTTGTTGCCAAAATGGTTTGCCAAGGTTCATCCTCGTTACCAGACACCCCATGTGACAACCATCCTCACCGGGGTAGTGGTGGCATTTTTCGCCGCTTTTATGGATATCGGGGAGGCCGCTGAGCTGACGAACATCGGTACTCTCTTTGCCTTTATTTTGGTTTGTGCCGGCGTCATCATCCTGCGTTGGCGCCAGCCTGAGCTGAACAGGCCCTTCCGGTGCCCCTGGGTTCCTGTCATTCCTGTACTGGGCATGCTGATCTGCTTCCACTTGATGCTCTCCCTCCCTTGGGTGACGTGGATTAGGTTTTTTGTGTGGCTGGGGATTGGGATGGTGATTTATCTTTGTTACAGTCGCCGTCATTCCAACTTGGCAACCCAGAATAAGTAGCCCGTATTATGCATAAATTGTCTACTGCAGGCCGCTCGCCTTCATCTGAGCGCAGTGAAGAATCATCCACGCTGACGGTGTTGTCCTTCCTTGTTAACACGGATTTCACGGATCAACGAACACGGATTGACAGAGATTCGGAGGTTTGTGAGTGCACGCCTTGTCATCGCGGCGCCTGCAGCACTTCGTCACGCCGCCTTCATCTGAGCGAAGTGAAGAAAACCTATGCATAATCCGGGCTAGAGCTATTGCAGGTAAGTACATCCAAGAAAGCTGATCTTTCTCTTGTCTTTGTCTCCCTCCTTTGGGGCTCATCCTTTGTTGTCATCAAGTACTCTCTTGCCTCCGTAACTCCGTTTTGGCTCGTCTTCATGCGATTCTTGATCGCATCTTTGGCTTTATGGATGCTGTGTCCGCGCTTTTGGCGAGGACTCCGCGTCTCGACTGTCTGGTACAGCGGGTTGATCGGCATGTGTCTGTTCCTGGGTTTTGCTTTCCAAACCCTCGGACTTCAGTACACCAGCCCGGCCAAATCTGCTTTCATCACAGGCTCATCGATTTTAATGGTGCCGCTGTTCAATCGAGCAATCTTCAGAATTGTCCTTCGAAAGGGAGTGAGCCTGGGTATCCTGATCGCCTCTGCAGGACTGTACATGTTGACCAGACCGGACGATTTCAGCAAGTTGAACTGGGGTGATGTCTTCACACTCATGTGTGCGGTGGCATTTGCTTTCCACATTATTCTTCTGGGCCGTTTTACCCTTCGTGTGCCTTACCGGCAGTTGGCAGTCCTTCAGATGTTTTGGTCATTACTGCTGAGTAGCGTGCCGGTTCTGGTCATGGGATCTCCTTCGTTGAATCTTCCGGTTTCGGGCTACCTGGCGCTGCTTTATCTGGGTGTGTTCTGTTCGGCACTGAGCTTCTTTATCCAGACACATGCCCAGCAGTACACGTCCGCCGCTCGAACCGCACTGATCTTTTCCCTTGAGCCGGTATTTGCTGCGCTGTTGTCGGTCGGCTTCTATGGAGAGGAATTAGCCGTGATGGAGTGGCTGGGTGGATGCTTGACTGTGGCGGGCGTCATGGTAGGTGAACTGCATGTGATAAGATCGATTGAGGAACAAATTTCTGGGTCGAGCGTATAATCACCCGAACATGACGTAGGCTAAATAGGTGGCCGTTCTGTCGCTTGCTGGCGAATGCTGGCTCCGGAATGGACAACTTGGAGGACTTTGATGGCTGATATGAAGAAAAATTTACTGTCTAGGAAAAGATTGACTTTCTTGCTCCTGCTAATCACTTTGGGTGTGGGAATTACGATTGGAACATTTGTTTCCGATAAGGTTCTGAGCGCGGAGCAAGATCGGGAAGATGTGGCGTTGTTAAGAGTGCAAGGGAGCAGCACTCCTCTTGTGTCTGGCGCAGCCACGGACCTAGCTGAAGGATTTGGGCGAGTCGCCGAGCGGGTAAGACCCGCTGTAGTCAATATAAGCACTACTGCAGTGATCCGTAGAAAAGGTACGCAACGGGGAGCTCCAGACCAGGATCTCCGTAAGTTTTTCGGCGATGAGTTTTGGGAGAGATTCTTTGGCCCCACGGTTCCTCATGATCGAAAAGCAAACAGCCTGGGCTCTGGTGTCATTGTGGATGCCGACGGCTACATTCTCACCAACGATCATGTGGTGGCTACGGTCAAGAGCCAGGACGGTGGTCAGCAACTGGCAGACAAGATTGAAGTGACACTCTACAACGGGGAGACTTATGTAGCCCGAGTGATCGGGGAGGATCCGGAGTCGGATCTGGCCGTTCTCAAGATCAATGCTTCCGAGCCTCTGCCGTTCGCGAAGATTGGGGACACGTCAAAAATGCAGGTGGGAAATTGGGTCCTTGCCATTGGAGATCCCTTTGGCGTGGGACAGACGGTGACCTCGGGGATCGTTTCAGCCACCGGCAGGGTTGTCCCCACTTCCAGCATCTTTGGAGACTATATCCAGACTGATGCGGCTATCAATCCGGGCAACAGTGGAGGTCCACTGGTCAATATGGGGGGTGAGGTTGTCGGGATCAACACTTTTATTTTTACCCGGAGTGGCGGATCACAGGGGGTCGGATTTGCAATCCCATCATCGGTTTTTGTGAATTCCTATAACCAGATTGTCACTAAAGGAAAGATCGAGCGGGGATGGCTGGGCGTCTCAATGAACCTCTACGAAATGACCCCTGAAATGGCGGAGTATTTCGGCTTGGGTAGCGATGATATTGACGGCATCAAGGACGGAGACGGAGTTCTGATAACTCAGTTGATTGATGAAAAGGGAGAGCCGGGAGAAGCCGGACCCGCCTACCAGGCGGGAGTTCGTCCCGGAGATGTGATTGTGAAGTTTGGCGAGCGTGGAGTCGAAACGATCCACGATCTTCGTTCAGCGGTCGCCAACACTCCCCCTGGAGAGAAACAGTCTGTGATCGTAGTCAGAAAGGGACAGATTCTGGATCTGACAGTGGTTCTGGCAGAGCGAACACTTGAACGGCAGGTCCAGGCCCAGGGTGGAGGACTTTCCTTTGAGGAGCGCGAAGAAGAGGAGCGG
>JAUXKG010000421.1 GCA_030624355.1 Acidobacteriota bacterium | reverse complement strand
GGGTTTATCTCAGCTACGTTTGAAATCCATACGAAAGTTTTAGAGAAAGAGGAACCTGGTAGGCTGGTCCTTTCCAACGAGGGAAAGACCATCCTGGGAGCCAAGGGAAGCTTGAGTTCCCTGGATACCATCACACTCGTGCCCTTGTCTGACAATACAACAGAGGTCACGGTGGAGTCCGAGATAATATTAAGAGGTCAGTTAGCTGTTCTAGGAGCCAAACTGATTGAAGCCAAATCCAGAGAAATTTTCGCTGAGGCGATGGCCAACTTAAAAGAGAAGTTGCAGGCGGATTAGGAAGTTCAGTTCAGGAGCGATGGGTCTAAGAAACTTCGAATACATTGAACCGAAGACAGTGAAAGAAGCCTGTGAAGTTCTGTCTCGTTATCCGGAAGAGGCACGCATTTATGCCGGCGGAACCTCGCTGCTTTTGTTGATGAAACAGGGAATTGTTCGGCCTACCTACCTGGTCAACATTAAAAGGATTCCAAAGATGCGTTACATCAACAGTGACTCCGCAGGTCTGCGAATTGGAGCTTTGACCACTCACCACGATCTGGAAGTTTCTCCGGTCATCGAACAGCAGCTTCCCATGATTTCAGAGATCGAACCGCAAATTGCCAATATCCGAGTGAGAAGTACAGGAACTGTTGGAGGAAACCTCGGCTTCGCGGAGCCTCTTACTGACCTTCCTCCCATTTTCATTGCCTTGGATGCTCGGGTGAGGATCGAAACTCCGGAAAGCGAGCGGGTGCTGCCACTGGAAGAGCTTTTTGTCGGCTACTATGAGACCTGTCTCGAGCCCTACGAACTGATTACAGAGGTCCAGATTGACCAACCACCTGCGAATTTTGGCCTGAAGTACTTACGATTTTCGGCGGGATCAGATAAGCCGGCCGTCGGAAGCGCGGCTGCTGTGAGGATCAACCCGAAGAGTCGGACTTGCGCAGACGCCCGTGTTGTATTGGGATGTGTAGGACCCACTCCCTTGCGCGTGCGAGAGGCTGAAGATGTGCTAAAAGGTAGTGAATTTCGCCCTGAGCTTGCCGAGCAGGTGGGAGAAATCGCTGCCCGGGCCTGCTCCCCCCTTGGTGATATTCGCGGATCTGAGGAGCACAAACGAGCGATTGTCAGAGTTTTGACCCGGCAAGCAGTGGAAGAAGCCTTCGCCAGGGCCGTGGCAAACCCGGCGAAGCAACATTAGGGTGATTGAATGAAGCGAGGCATCGAGGTAACCGTCAACGGAACGCTCCACAAATTGAGCATAGAGCCTCGAGAAACGCTGTTGGAGATCATCCGCAACCGTTTGGATCTCACCGGGAGCAAGCTGGGCTGCGACCAGCAGGTGTGTGGGACTTGTACGGTCTTGCTTGATTCACTACCCGTGAGTTCCTGCTCGGTCTTGGGAGTGGACGCACATGGGTGTGAGGTTTTGACGATTGAAGGATTAGCGACAGACGGTGAATTGCATGTCATCCAGCAGGCCTTTATCGAACAGGGTGCATTTCAGTGTGCTTTTTGCACTCCCGGGATGATTCTGGCGGTCAAAGCTCTGAAGGATCAAATTCCTAACCCCAGCGAGGAACAGATTCGTCATTTTTTGGCAGGAAATCTTTGTCGCTGTGGTTGTCACATGGAAATTTTGGAGGTTGCTCGTTCACTATTGTAACCGAGGAAGTTGTCGATGAACATCAAATCGGGAATCGGACAGTCGATACCACGGATTGAAGGCAAGGATAAGGTGTCCGGCAGGCTCACTTACCTGGGAGACCTAAAGGTCAAGGGCATGCTCTACGGGAAAATTCTACGCAGCAGTTATGTTCACGCTAAGATTCGGGAGATCGATGCCAGCTTAGCCGAGAGACTTCCAGGTGTGGTGGCCGTGTTGACTCGGGAAGATGTTATTGGCAATCCTCGGTACCATTCTCACTATGGGCCAGTTCTCAAGGATCAAACGATTGTGGCCTTGGACCGGGTTCGCTATGTGGGAGATCCAGTGGCGGCTGTAGCGGCAACTTGTGCTGAAATAGCGGAAGAAGCAGTGGAGATGATTGAAGTGGATTATGAAGAACTGCCCGCCGTTGTGACTTCCGAAGAAGCACTGGCTGAAGGAGGTCCACTGTTGCACGGGAAAGTCGAGCGCCCCCGACAGGGATTTGTGGATTTAAAGGATGTCGGTCCCAAAGAGGGAACCAATATTTGTACTCACTTTCACCTGGAGAAAGGAGATGTCGAAGCGGGATTTGCTGAATCCGAATATGTTTTTGAAGATGTCTTCACTTCTCCGGCAACCCAGCACGTGCCGCTGGAACCTCTGATTGCCATTGCCCAATTTGACCAGACTGGAAAGCTGACGATCTGGTCCACGGTTCAAAATCCGTTTGTTATCCGGGATCAGATGGCTGAACTTTTTAAGCTTTCCCTGTCACAAGTACGTGTGATCTCGTTGCACCTCGGGGGAGGCTACGGTTCCAAACTGTACCCCAAACTGGAACCTTTGGTGGCAGCCCTTGCCTTTAAGGCAAACCGTCCGGTAGGAGTTACCCTCACCCGGGAAGAAGTGTTTCAGACGATCACCAAGCACGCCGCCAAGATCCATCTGAAAACTGGTGTGAAAAAAGATGGGACTGTGGTGGCGCGGAGCTGCCGTGTCTATCTCAACACTGGGGCCTACGCTGAAATCGGTCCGCGAGTTTGTAAGAAGTCCGGATATACCGCAGTGGGACCCTACGAGACGCCCCATCTTGAGATTGATTCCTACCTGGTTTACAGCAACACAGTTCCGGCGGGCGCATTCAGAGGATTTGGGGTCTCCCAGTCGTCTTGGGCTCACGAATCCCAAATGGACATGATCGCACATGCCCTGGAAATGGATCCACTTGAATTTCGGCTGAAGAATCTCCTGGATGAGGGTGGGGAATTTGCAACGGGTGAGCGCGTACACAGTTTGGCCATGAAGGAATGTTTGGAAAAGGTCGCCACAGCCATCGAGTGGGGCAAACAATCCATCCCGAGTAGTCCCTCCAAGGCTCGAGGAAAGGGATTGGCGTGCCTGATCAAGGCC
>JAUXKG010000290.1 GCA_030624355.1 Acidobacteriota bacterium | reverse complement strand
GAGACTCCATCATGCCGAGATTGCCCAGCACCACACTTCGTCCTTCCACATGGGCAGAGACCCCTCGGCCGGCCTGAGCCTGAAACTGGGTGGGTTGGGCCAGAGAGAGTCCTCTCTCTTTTGCGGATCGGACCAGCGCTTCTCCCAGTGGATGTTCGCTGGCTCGTTCAACCGAGGCGGCCAGGCCAAGCAGACTGTTTTCTGCCCGGCCAGGATCGGATTCGCTCTGATTTTCCAGGACAAAAGAGTTGTTGACCAATAGGTCCGTCACTGCAGGTTGGCCGACCGTCAGAGTTCCGGTCTTGTCCAGAACCACTGTCTTCAGCTGGTTGGCCCACTCCAGGGCCTCGCTGTTCTTGAAGAGGATGCCCTTTCGTGCCCCAATGCCGGTACCCACCATGATGGCCGTGGGGGTGGCCAGTCCCAGGGCGCAGGGACAGGCGATCACCAGGACGGCCACCATGCGAACCATGGCGGTAGTGAAACCGGCAGCCAGGACAAACCACCAGGTCAGCAGGGTGATGGCGGCCACCAGGATCACGACCGGCACGAAGATAGCGGCCACCTGGTCTGCCAGACGCTGGATGGGGGCCCGGCTGCCCTGGGCCTGTTCCACCAGTCGAATGATCTGCGCCAAAGCGGTCTCTGCCCCCACCCTGGTGGTCTCCACCCTCAGTTGTCCCCGCTGGTTCAATGAAGCGCCCACCACTTCATCGCCCGGCTCCTTGGTGACCGGCCGACTCTCTCCCGTGAGCATGCTTTCATCGACTCCCGAGCGACCTTCGACCACTCGGCCATCCACTGGAATCGTCTCCCCGGGTCGAATCAGTACGATGTCACCCACTTGAATATCTTCAATAGGGATGTCCACTTCCACATTGTCACGCAGCAGGCGGGCCGTTTTGGGACGCAGGCCCATCAATTCTCTGATGGCGGCTCCGGTCTGGCCCTTGGCGCGAACTTCCAGAAGCTTACCCAGCTTGATAAGGGTGATGATGAGGGCTGCCGTTTCGTAGTAAACATGAGTCCCCAGGGCAGTGCTTCCCAGGCTGAGTGCAACAGTGACCGCCAGGCTGTACAGATAGGCGGCCGAGGATCCCATCGCCACCAGAACATCCATGTTGGCGGATCGGTTACTCAGTGCTTTCCAACTGCCTCGATAAAAGTCCCAGCCCACATAGAACTGCACGGGAGTGGCCAAAGCCAGGAACAGCCAGTTCACCCAAACAGCTTGGAACCAGGGCCCCAGCAGTGAGAAGTCGCGAGACATGCTCAAGAGAAAGAGAGGCAGAGAGAAGGCCAGGCCTGTCCAGAACTTGAGTGAATGCTGGCGGATCTCTGCCTGGCGGGCAGTTCGATCGAGGTCTGCCGGTGCCGCTGGCCCGCTCTCCAGCACTCCATAGCCCAGGTTCTCGATAGCAGAGACCAGATCCTGGTGATTCACCTGGGTCGGCAGGTACTCGATCGTCGCTTTCTCGGAAGCGAAGTTCACCCCGGCATCCAAAACCCCCGAGACCTTGGTTCGCAAGGTACGCTCAATGGTTGCTGCACAGTTGGCACAGGTCATCCCCGTGACTCTGATCTCTTCTCTGGTCGTGGATTGGGAAGCAGATTCTCCCACCGGGCTCATTCCTCCTCCACCGGGTAGTGGATTTCCTTCAACACGCGCTGGACAGTTTCCCAGCTGGCGGGATCCTGCCACTGCAGCGTGACGTTCTTGGTCTTTTCATCGGCACTGGCCGAAACGACCCCATCGATCTGGTGCAGTTCTCGTTCGATAGTGGCGACGCAGTGACTACAACTGATATTGGGAACTCGAAACGTTTTTTGCATCTTGATTATCTGCCCTTGGCCTGGAAGACCTGTACAATTTCCTGAATGACGCGCTCGCGCTCCTTTGTATTTCGACCCTTCATGGCGGCGCTCACACAGGTGTGAAGATGATGATCCAGGACCAGGTGATTGACCTTCTCCAGAGCCCGCTCGATGGCCAGAGTCTGGTTGACGATGTCGATGCAGTAGCTCCCATTTTCCACCATTCGAGAGACGCCGCGCACGTGTCCCTCAATGCTCTTCAAGCGCCTCAAGATTTTCGGCATGACTTCTTCCGGCATAAATACATCTCTCCGATTCGTTTGTTTCATCCCTACCCCCCAGGGAGGGGATATAGTCAGGATACCGCAGAACGGCAAAAGTTGCGAATGAGTTACCTCGTGCTCAGTCCAGATCCTGTCCGGAAAGAACAGCGATCAGGGAGAGAGGGTCGACCCGGCTCTGGTTCAAGCGGACCGTCCAGTGAAGATGGGGGCCGGTGACACGTCCGGTTGCACCGACGTGACCCACAATCTGACCTGCCACAACTCTCTCCCCTTCTTCGGTAGCGAAGCGGGAAAGGTGGGCGAAATAGGAATAGAGTCCCTGTCCGTGATCCACGATAACGGTGTTGCCCGAGAAATACAGATTGGAGACCAAAACGACGAGGCCTGCGTTGGGAGCCTTCACCGGCGTTCCTTCCTTTGCCCGGAGGTCGGTGCCACTGTGTGGGCTGCGAGCTTTGCCGTTTATGATACTGCGCCGGCCGAAACCGCTGGTGGTGGTGCCGGGAACGGGCAGCAAAAAGGGTCCTTCCCATATTCTTGCTGGGCTCGTCGTCGAGAACAATTCTTTCACTCTCTTGGATTCCTGGCCGATGCGCTTCAGCTCCTCAGGAGGAGGATCGACATATTTCTGCTCTACAGTCACATGCCGGGTGGGAAACTCTTTGTCACTCACCCGAAGGTCGTGAACCTGATCAAAGCGCGAGCCGGTGAGGGTGACTCCCTGGAGATTCAGGCGATAGAGATCGGCAGGAATGTTCAGATCGATCCCGATCAAGCCACTCCACAGGGTAGAGTTCGAATCGGGGTAAAAGTAAAAGGTTTTCTGGAAGATCTTCCCCTCCAGGCTCTTCAGAGGCTGATTGCTGGTGGCTGAGATCAGAACGACCTCTCCCGGCTGGAGGGTTCGGAATCGCTGAGAAATTTCCAGTCTGGCTGGATCCGATTCCGCCCCCTGGATTCCGGCGGAGAAGAACGAGATCAGCAATGTCAGCGCCAGTTCCGGCAGGTTCAATCTTGCTCCCTTTTCATCTCTTTGTTCACGCTCGATTCGTCTGGAAGACTCTGGACTCGGCGAAAATATACCGGGACAGGCTGACGATGCAGGGAGGAATAATGACAAATAGGACTCTCGTTTTCATCTTCCTGTTCTTTTCTCGGACACTTCGTCAGGATAACCTAAAGAAACGAAGGGACAGATATGGGAACCGCTCTCGAAGATTACCTCAACCTTGTGGCACGGCCCGAAGAAGGTTGGAACCTCTTTGAACTCTCGTTGCAAGTCTGCCGGATTGGTGACTCCCGCTTGGATATAGACTCCTGCCACGGAATCCTGGTGGGAATCACCAGCGCGGTCGCAGACCAGCTGACGCCAGAGAATAACACCTATGACGTTATCAATACCCTCAACGCGGTCCTCTTTGATGAACTGGGCTTCGAGGGCAATGAAAGTGATTATTACAATCCGGAAAACAGCTACATGAGCTGCATGTTGGAGAAGCGAAAGGGCATCCCCATCTCTTTGTCGGTGCTCTATCAGGAGGTCGCCAGCGGTGTCGGGTTGAAGCTGTTGCCGGTGGCCATGCCCGGACACTTCCTCTTGAAGTGTGTGATGCCTTCGCGGGAGCTCTTCATTGATCCCTTCAATCGCGGTGAAATCCTACTCGAAGAAGGGTGTCAGGAACGACTGGAGCAGGTGTACCCGGAAAAAATTGAATTTCGAAGGGAGTTTCTGAAGACGGTTTCCAAGAGAGAGGTTGTTTCGAGAATGTTGATGAATCTAAAGCAGGTCTACCGCCAGCAGAATGAGACGGCATTGCTTTTGGAGATCTTGGAGAGGCGAATTCCATTGTTGCCTGATCCCTTGCCCGAGATTCTAGAGAGAGGCTTGGTGAAGCTCAGCCGCGAAAACTACCAAGGAGCCCTTCAAGATCTTGAATTGTTTGTCAAAGAGACCTCTGATTTGCGTATGAGAAAGCTGGTGGAAGAACGATTGGACGCTATTCGCCTGCTAAGGAACTGATCTACAGGACGGGTGTTTCACCCGGCGATGTTATGGAGTCGGTTGCAGGGTTTCGAGGAATTGATGAAAGCTTTCCTCCCAGTGCCCAACGGTGGATTCGGGTCCGGTCAGTTTGAAGAACCAGGGCCCGCCCGGTCCCTCAGCTATGGCTGCCAGCATCCGATGGTT